>NZ_LVCT01000101.1:0-6352 GCF_001647205.1 Rhodococcus sp. EPR-134 | reverse complement strand
TCGGTGGTCAAGGAATACGCGAGTGTGGGCGATCGCAAGACATATGCCGACAAGGATGGCCACTGGCACAGCGGCGTGGGTTGTCAAGAAGGTCTGGATAGTGGTCGGGCACATTGGAGATCCGGTGCCGCCCAGCAGGGTTGTGTAGCACTCGGCGGCAGGTTCGAGCTGTTCGACAGGGGGCAGGGCGAGCATCCAAGTCAAACCCGCGACCGCAATCAGGTCGAGCAGCAGTAGCGTGCAGATCTGACTTCTCATCGACGTTCCCTATTCGTGTTGGAGCAGTTCAACGGTGATCTCGGCGTGCTCGGGCAGAGTCGTCAGAGCGAGTCCGAGGGCCGGCCATCTGGTTATTTCGTCGAGCGTTCGTCGCGTGGGGTCCGCTCACGCTGCTGCAGGCGTTGTAGTCGAGCGGCTGGCGCTGTGGTGCGTCGCTGGTTGATCCAGGTGTGCACGATCGTCTTGTAGAGCGCTGGTTCTGTGGTGGTGAGGAGTCGTTGGGCGGCAGGTAAGCCTGCAGCGCTGGTTGCTTCACTGTCAGCTGCCCATGTCCTGTCTTGGAATCGCCGGCGTCGATACCGCAGAAGCCACAGACCTGCAGGGACGAGCATCGCGGCGGCGACGAGTGCGGTCAGTCTGGAACTGCTGTCGACGTCGTGGCTGAATGCAGCAGGTAAGAGGATGAGCACAGCGGCGAGCATCCCGAGCGGTGTGCCGTATCCGGGTTTGTGTTGGCGCGGAGGGTATTGCGCCCAGGACAAGGTGTTCGCGACGATCCAGCGTCCCGCAGCAGTGTCGGTGTGGGTGTCGATGTCCGTCGCTGATAGGGCGAGCACGGGGACGGGATCACCGTCGACGCGGTGGTGGTAGACGCGGGTTTCGCCGACGGGGACGCGTTCCGCCGACGCCACCTTCGGGTACCGCCGGTTCACTGTCTGCAGGTCGGCGGCGGTGTTCGACCACCAATCGAGTTCGGTGCGGGTGAGCGTCGTTCTTCCTGTGGCTCTGATCTTCGTCATGAGAGTGCCTTCCGGATTGTGTATCCAGGTCGGACGTTATCGGGCGCTGTTCCGGTGTAGTGGTGCTCGGCTGTGTCTTGAACGGGTGGTGGGGTTCCGATCGCGGCGGTCGGTGCCGGTGGGTCGTGATGCTCGCGGGATCCCTGATGATTCGACCGTCGTGGGTGGACAGCAAGGCGCGTGTGGAACATTCCACGGGCTCTTGGTGGTTCGCAGGCGCTGGCGTGGATGCCGCCTAGAGGGAGGGCTGACCGATAGCGTTTGGATATGACCAAAGCATCCAGTTTCCTCTTTCAGGCGCAGGACTTGGCATCCGACGATGATGCGCCGCGGTTGCGATCAGCGTTGACGGCCGCGCGTGAGTGTGAGCAGAGAGGGGGCCGTACCCCGACGAAGTGCAGGAGGCTGCACAGTTGGCGTACGAGTTGTTGGAGATCGCTGCTCCCGAGGTTGTTGCGGAGCTCGGTCCACCGTCGTGGTCAGCGTAGTAGCGGAATGGTGAAGGCCACGTCAGCAGAAGCGAACTCGTTCTGCTGACGTGGTCTTCCTGTGTGGATCCCTCTTGCATCGGTAGACCTCGAAAACCGCACATCCTGGCCTTCGCTACCTTCGGAGTCATTACTGTGAGCGGCGCCGTCGGACTGGGCGCCTCTAGTGCTCCTTTGTACAGTTCGGGGTGAACCGATCGGGGTGGGTCGACGACCTGCGAGCTACTTGGTTCCGCTACGCAAAATGTTGCGGCGGAGACCCATTGCGTCGAACCGGTCGTTGAACTTGCGGAACTGTGGGCCGAACACCTTCGCGAATCGTGACGTGACCTGAACGGGGAATGACGTAGCAAGCAGCACAATCGCTGCTGGGATCACGTCGCTCGCCGACGTCGATGTCGACAGGGCGATCGGAAGCCCAGCGTTGTGCGCTACGAGGGCCGTCGAAACCAGAACTGCCACATACAAAGACAAGAGTGGCTGAGACATGGACCCCACCGTCCGCGCCCAGCTGATGACGTATTCGAGATCGCTTCCAGTGGCGGAAGTTTTACTCCGTGCGCGCGAGATGAGTTTCGACGCCGTAGCTATGAGGGCCACGACGGCGATCAAACCGACGAGTGACACGACGACCAGCAAGGTAATGACTGCAACTGCATTGACGCTGCTACCTGCAACTTCTGCGGTCCTGGTGAGGGCGGAAGCCAAGTCCTCCAGTGCGTTGATGCCCTGCGAGCTCGTTTCGGCGGTCGGGGTTTGCCACCACGATCCCGCGAGAATGAAGGTGAAGAGAAACGTGAGTAGCGCCGTTGTTGCAGCCAGCCTCGTGGCTTGTGGCCACGGACTCTTCGTGGATCGAGCAGATAGTTCTGCGGGTGCGGTGGGCCCTGTTTCTGTTGGATGGGACATTGGGCTTTCTCCTGTTCTCGGTGTGCAATTCGAGGTCGGCCCCGGAATGGGACTGGCTGGTAGTGGGTTACTGGCCTTTTAGTGCGTTTGCCGGCGACGGGGGCGGGGCGGGACACGGTCGATTAGGTGGCGATGTGTCGGGACTCAGCGCGCAAGACGACTTTGCGCATGATCGACGTAATCGTCTGCATGAAAAGTGATCCCGTCTGGGATGGGTATGCGCACAGGACTAACAGGAGCACCCACACGATCGCTGACACGGCTCCCTGCACTGTGAGGATCGCTACAGAGTGGCCGGCGCCTCCGGCAGTGACGGCCGTCGAGATCAGCAGCGCCACGTACCACCGCAACACGGGGCCGACCGTCCGACTGAGGCGCAGCGAGAATCTGCGCCAGGATTCGGCGAAGTCCGTGAATACGCGTGCCCGTAGGCCGTATGTGGCGACGGAGAGGATGAGTGCAAATGTGAATGCGCCGAGAGTGATGCCTGCGCCGACTCTGTCGACTGCTGCTGTGCTGGCGCCAGTCTCCTCCGCGAACGAGGTCAGGGATGTAGACAGGTTGTAGAGCGATCGGGTCCACGCGTCGGTGGTGGTCTCGTCGAAAGACACTCGCTCCCGAGGCGACTCGGAGAATGCGGCAGTCAGTATCGCTGCTGGTACAGCGAAGCTGGCGATCGAGCCGCAGACGGCCCGACTCACAGTCCCCGGACGCCGAGGGTGGGAGTCGGGAAGGTTCGACTCGATCGTCGATTGTTCGGACACGAATGGCTCCGCTTCTATTTGTGTTGATCACGCCAGAACCCGAGTAGGGCTCGAGCTGTCATATGGGCGTCTTTGAATGCGTTGTGAGCATCGCGGTACTCGACGCCGTGTGCGGCAGTGAAGTCAGCGAGGCGAGCACCGGTGCTGTTGTGGTCGAATCGCCTGGAGAGCGTCATGGTGTCGATGACGCGGTCGGCGGAGACCCCGTTTGCGGCGAAGTATTGGCGTTCGAAACTCGCGTTGTGCGCGACCATCGTGGTGTTTGGATCGCTCAACAGTTCCTGCAGTCTTGTTTTAGCCTGGGACTGCGCAAATGGCGGCTTGCCGTGGATGTCCTGGTAGTTGATGCGGTGAACGTCTTTGGCGCCCGTTCCGATCGTTCGTGCTGTGCGAGCATCGATTCCGTGAAGTTCGTCGATTCGTTCAACGACCTTGCCTTGCCCGTTCATCACGACTGCGCCGGTTTGGATGATCTCGCCACGTCCCGCTGACAGAGAATTCGTTTCGATGTCGGCAACGACGAAACGACGGCGGGTATCTGCGGCTGGGTTGTACGACTTGTAGAGGCTGCGGACGGCGTCGTCCGCGGATCTGCCGGATGCGACTTCGGCGCTGATCATCTCGTGGGCTTGTGCGGTGCTGATGCCACGGTAGGCGGCCAGTTCGGCTGCGGTGGCCCGGTTCTTCGCGTGTCCAGATTCTGCGCGCGGCGCTTTCGTCCAGGTGAAGGTGCCGTCGTTGTGGGCGGGTTGGGGTGGGTTTGTCTTCTCGGTCTGCCAACTGTTCCAACGGTTGTCGAGTTTTTCGCGTAGCTCGGGCATGGTGGCGGGTTGTGTGAGGCCGGTGAGGGGTTCATCGGCGTGGATTCGGTACTGCCGGTAGGTGTGACCGTCGATGTTGACGGCGATGTCGGCGTGTTTGAGCCCGGTTGCGTCGAGCGCGTTCGCAGCTTCGGCGCGCACGTGTGGTGGGATATCCGCTCCGTAGCCGTCATTTGCCGTGGCATGTTTGACGATCAACGCACCATCGGGGGTGTTTCCGTCGCTGCTGGTCACGGCTGTCAGTTCTGCCTGCTGCCAGGGGCGTTCACTGTTTCGCCAGATCCCGGGGGTTGATTGGACCGACAGTCCGGGGTTGGCGGCCGCGAAGTCCGCTGCGGTGGTGTGTTCCCAAGCTGCGGCCCGGCCTTCACGTCCGGTGTGCTGTGTGTGGGCGAGGTGAGCGCGGCTGATGTCGTCGTCGGTGACAGCGTTGATCGCGGACAGCTTCGCACTTGTCGCGGTGTGGGGGCTGTTGGGGTCCTTGACGCCGGCGGCGGCACCGATGTGGGTGCCGGGGATTCCGTCTTGCCGGGCGCGCAGTTCAGCTTCACTGCCGGGAACGTGTGTGCCGATATTGATGCTGTCGCCGATGGTGGTCCCGGAATATGCGGGCGGGGTGGAGAGTTCGCTGACTCTGGCCGCGTATTGCGCGCTCTCGTTGGCGTAGGCGTTCAGGTCGTCGTCGGCGATGAGACGGTCACAGTGCGCGTCGTGAAGGCTGTCGCGGGCCACGGATACCGTTTCGATGTTTGTGCTGGTTTTCGCCGCTTCCCAGCCCCTTTCGGCGTCGTGTTCCGCGGCGTGGGCGTAGTCGCGTGCTTTGAGGAGCTGTTGATGCTCTGCCGATTGGGCACGTTCGTCGAGGACTGCGCGGGCTTCGTCCACGTCGAGAGTGGCGGCGTGTTCGCGTGCCTGGTCCAGCTCGTCGGATCGTTGACGTCGCAGGTAGTAACCGGAGGCGGTGTCCGCGGTCCATTCGCGATACGACGCCTGCATTTCTTCTTCGAACTGGTCATCTCGCCATTCTTCGTATGCTGCTTCGGCAGCGTCTTCGGAGCTCGCGTACTCGGCGAGGGTGCTCGGCGCGAAGCCTGCGTCGATCATGTCCTGGCGATGCTTCGGGTACTCCGCGGCGTAGTCGCGGCCGAACTCGCTTCCATCGGGGATCGCCGATGCGGGTGGCTGAGCGCCTGCACGGAGCTGGGCTTGTTCGGCGGCGGTCAGGGTCTCCCCCATCACGGCTTTGCGCTGCAGTTCTAAAAGTTCCAGATGCTCGGTGTCATAGACCGATTCGGCGGACAGCGCATCGGCATACGCGGCCGCGTGGTTGGCGGCTCTACCGGTGCGGCTGCAGCGGGCAGCTGCATCTGCCGAGCACCGACGTGGACCTCCCGGTTGGTTGGCTCCGATGCACACTCTGACCTCACCCCCAATTCGGCGCCCTGATCAGACCGCCTCGCTTGGGGCGGTCTGATCTGGACGCGGATTGTGTCGCTCCTCCGATAGGTGAAAACGTAACTTGCACGGTTCCGGTCATCGAGGTGCTGGGATGGAAGGCGACTATGCGTGAGACAGCGGGGTGTGCGCGGCGATGGAATCTGCCTCTCACGATCTGCGCCGGACGGGGGCGGGATGGAGGGCGGCCTCCGCCCAGACGGTGACAGCCGCTTGACCGGGCTGGGCCGCTGTCACCGTCCTCGAGCTAGGCAGCTCGGCGCTCACCGCTTTCCCGGAACACTTCTTCGCCAAAGATGCTTGTGACCTCAGTCATTCGCGGTTCCTGGCGGATCTCCTCTGCAACAGCTGTCTTGAGCAGTCGAGAGATGTTGTTCCGCCCCCACACCACTTTTCCTGCCGGCGTGGGAATCCCCTCGTCGTTGAGTTCGTCGCAGATGTATTGCATGGTTTTCCCCTCGTTTCGCAGCACCAGAATTCTGCGGAGTACGGGCAGAGGGCAGAGCATCGGCCGCCCGACACGGCCGCTCACTGCTCGCCACCTCCCCCGAGGCGGTTGAGCAGGACGTCCAAGAGCCGGAAGGCGCGCTCGGAGCGATCCGCGGACCCGAGTAGGGCAAGGAGCAGCGTGCAGGGGACCACGGTGAGCATGATGATGCCTCGCCACCGCGTCAAGAGAAACGCAACTGCCCAGATGATCAAGGCCGCAGGCGAATTGGGCATAGCTTCGGCCAGTGTAGTGAGAAATTTCACGGAGAACTACCTTCCACGCAGATTGCGTGATTGGCGGGCCTTGTCTCCGTCGTTTAGACGTCCAGAAGGCCCGTAAGTGGATTGGAAACAATCGACTTACGGGTGTTGTTGGGGCCGCGAGTGACCTGCGGCTTGGTAGTGAC
>NZ_LVCT01000100.1:0-3444 GCF_001647205.1 Rhodococcus sp. EPR-134 | reverse complement strand
GTCTGAACTGAGAGAGGTGTTCGTCAAGGCCGGTGACTTTCGGCGGCTGGAATGGGTTGTACTTGGACAACCACGATCCGACTTGCCGTCGGGTTTCCATGAGCTGATCGAAAACCTGGCGCAACGGCGACACAGCACGGATCGCATCTTCGCGAGCTTGAGACACAGAACGGTACGCGTCGCGGAAAGGATTCAAGAGCTGTTGGCTCATCCTCCGCTGGACCTCAGCGACTGCAGGTATACGCAGTGCCCGCTCCGCGGAATCGAAGGCCCGATAGTGAGCAGCAGTCAGCACGGGGTAGCCCGTGCTGACTGCTGTCACTAGTGTTGCCATGCCTCCACGATACTGCTTCCGCGAAATGTCCGTATATTGACGCGATTCCATCAGCCACCTCGCAGGCACCGCAGCTCCGCCGTCACCGCGGTCGAACTTAGGACCGCGGTGACGGTGCTCCTCCCAGCCGGCAGATCGGGTCAGGCGGACAGGCTCCGTTTGATCGGGTTGTAGTGCTCGTCGAGCCAGCGACGCAGCTTCGCGTCTTCGATCGGGTTGGCAAATGCTGCCGCGATTACGACTGCCAAGGTCAACCCTTCTGCATCGATCAGAGCTGTTCGGACGTTGATCTTCGTTCGTAGATTTCGGCTTCCGTCGCCGGGGCGGGTGAGTCGAACGGCCACGGAATCCGATGGGTGGTCGATGCTGTAACGGTAGGTACCGAGGATATTCAGGTGCAGGGCCCAGGAGACGAACGACTCGCAGCCTCCGAGAGGGCAGGCCTGCAGGGGGCCGTCACCGGGGCTGTGGCCCCAGCGGGCGACGCGCGCACGGTATTCGGCTGCTGCGTCGATCTCTGCTTGTACGTGGAGGCGTTGGAGCTTCCGCAGTTCGGCGGGAGGGCGGCGGTGCAGTAGCGCGAGCTCGAGTGTTCGCATGGAGGTGGACAGGCCTTCGGGGGTGGCACGTTGTTCTGCGAGTGCGGCGGTGTGGGCTTCGGCTAGTCGCTGACTGCGTGTGTTGGCGTCGGCGATGTCGCGGGATCGGTTCTGTATTCGTTCCCGGGTTTCGGCGATTTCCTGGTCCAGTGCTGCCAGCGCGTGCGCGTTGTCGTCGTCGGCGGATGTGTCGAGTGCTGGCATCGGCAACTTTCGAGGTGCGGCGGGCGTCGGTGCGTCTCACCTTATGGCCCGGGTTTCGTCCGTTCTCGGGTTCGGCCGCTTCTGGTGCCTGCGCTGGTCGCAGCAGTAAGGGTCGTGAACGCAAGAAACCCACCCCGGCGACTATGCCCGGGGTGGGTTGGTGTTCTCGAGCCTATGCGTGCGTGAGCATGCGATAAGCGGCCTGTTTCGTTCCCGCCGAGTCAGTGTTGGTGAACTGGCGGGCGGCTCGAGCCTGGTCGACGCTTTCACCGGTGCTGGTGCGGACGCCGCGCCCCCAGTCTTCCCACTCCACTACTGCGTTCAGTGCGCCCCACCGCGTCGCGCGGCCTTCGGATTGGGTGTTGGCGATGTTGAACAACTGCATGAGTTCGCCTCGACGGTTCTCCCACCGGGTGCGTGCGGCTTTCTGCGACTCTTCCGGCTTCGGGTAGAGGGCATCGATGTAGTCCGCGAACTCTCGACTGGTCATCGGCTGAGAGATCAGCATTTCGCCGACCGCCGCGAAACTCTTCGCGTATCGAAACGCGCCCTGCAGCAGGATTTCGGCCATGCGGCTGTGCGCGGAGGCGGTATGCGGGATGGACCAGCGCTGCGCTTCGCCGATACCGACTGTCATGCCGTTCATGCACACCAGCCGTTTTCCGCTGATCTCACCGGAGATGGAACCTGACCCGTCGTGCGAAGTCCGGATAACGATCCCGAAGTCCACGACGTCCTTTCCTCCGATACGAACGCGTGCCTCCGGGAGATCCATCGTCAGAAACGTCTTACGACTGTGGTCGAGTGACCCTGCGTGGGCGAAGGTGGCGCCGAGATCCCTTGCGTTGTCGGCGATTGCGAACGCGTCGGCGTTGGTCACCGGCGTGTAGCGGGAACCGACGACGGCAAGCCCCTGGTACGTGTCGTCACGCATGATCAGTCGCTGCCCCGGAAGGGAGGTGTTGATCAGGCCAGACTCGCCCATCAGGGTCAGGTGGTCGGTGTTGTGCACGGTCAGGCCCCAGTCCAGTCCGGCGGTGCGCAACGCTTCTGCAGTGTCGCGGGATCCGGCGACATCGGTGCCGAGCACGGCCTGAGCGGGCAGGCGGTGAGCGGGGCGGGGAAGGGTGGTCGATGCGGTCATGATGTCCTCCAAGGATCGGCCCCGGTGGGGGCGGTGTGTGCAGCTCCGATGCCATGAAGTTATTGAGATCTCGTAGTGAGTGCGGCACGGGCGCAATCGAATAGCGTCGACAATCCGCAGGTGGGATCCTTTGGCCGGCGGCGACTGAGCCGGACAGGCTCGCGGTGTTTTTGCAGGGCTGGCGTGTGCGGTCAGCCCGGCGACGACCAGCGATAACAGTGTTGAGCGGGCCTTTTACTGTTGGCGCAGCGGTAGGGATTGTGGGGTGGAACCGCCAGCGTCGAGCACTTGGTGTGCAGCGGAGATGCGAGCGGCGAGTTCATCGCCTCCGCTAGCCGTCGTGGGTGGTGTGTCGACGAGGCTTCGAAGGTGTTCGCGCGCTGCGGGAGTGAGGAGTCGACTGTCGAGTTCGGTGACTTTCTCGGCGAGGGTCACTAATTCGCTGGTTGCCGTGTCGATCGATGTCTGTCGGGCGGTAATCGACAGCTCGGCGTTTCGCGATTCGAGTTCCACCGATTCCATTGGAATCTGTCGATCGTTCAGTGTCGCTGACAGATTCGCTCTAGCGATCAGCGTTTTGTCTAGCGCGGCGGCCGTCGACACTGCTCGCCACGTCGTTACGGCGACGTTCCTCGCAATCGGTTCCTGATCTCCGAGACTGCCGTGTTGGAAGGCCACCGAGCCGATGATCCGACTCTGTGCGGTGACGGCCCGGTCCGCGTGCGATCGCAGGACAGGGTCGAGGATGCTGCTGCGTGTGATCTCGATCGGCCCGGTTGTGTCGTCGAGTTCTCTGGCGGCGGCGCGGGCTTCGCCGAGTTTCGCTCGGTACTTCACGCGTGCTGCGTGTACTGCGGCGATGGTGATGATCGCCATGATCGGGGCGGCCACCACGGCGGGCACGAGCAGGGAGAGTATGCCCGCGCTGATGGCAGCCCATATGACAGCGGCAGTAAATAGATAGGTGTCGAACCTGTCATGTACTCCGGACAGCCGTGCGTATCGGCGGTCGATGGGGTGGTCGACGCGGTCCGGGTTCACCAGGACGTTCCAGGTGTGGGTTCGGTTCATCTGCGACTGTTCCCCTTCCCGTGTAGTGGTTTCCGATGTGGTGGTGTGTCTTCACGACGCGCTTGGCGACGGGCTTCTTCGATCAGCATCGG
>NZ_LVCT01000099.1:0-18210 GCF_001647205.1 Rhodococcus sp. EPR-134 | reverse complement strand
CTCGGTGGCTGTCGTAGCCACTGCATGCGTGCCTGAGGTAGTTCACGCAAATTCGGGTCATGAAGGCCTCGTCCGAGGCGAAATCTGCTGCACGCTTACCAGGGTTGAGTTCGTTGTAATGCGCGGTCGAGAGACGGATCAGGCGGGGCAGCGACATCGCCGGCACACTCACGTCGACAATGTTGGCGGCAGCGATGAGTTCAGCGCGGGTCGCCAGGGCGGCGGTACGGCCTTGACCTGCAGATCCGGAGCGGTCCCGAATCTGCGGGTTCTGTTGTACATTCACTCGCTGTCCCTTCTCCGTAATGACGCGCATCGTCATCATGCAGACCCCGGTTCCGGTGCTCATGCTCACTTTCCGCGTCGATGACCGGAACCCCGCCTGCCACGATGTCTGCGAAGGCTTCGCCGTCTTCACTGACGGTGCAAGAGAAGTTCCTCGGGCGCCGCAAGGTGACGAGTGCACACCGTCCTGAACTAGTAAGCGGGAGAAGGGAACAGCATGAGCGAGTTGGCCTCAACTGCAGGGAGGTGGGTCAGCGAACATCGGAGGCCGCTGACAATCGGCGGTGTCGTTGTCGCGGTAGCGGCTCTGATCATCGGCATCGTCTCCGTCGTCGCTCAGCGCGAGGACCCTGTCGACATGCAGGCTTACGCTGTGCCAATCGTCTCGATCAACGACATCCCTGCCCGGGAGTTCATCGGCTGGTCTCAGCAGGCCGTAGACGTTCGACCGCAGAACTCTCCGGTGCCGGAGAGGATGAGCGCTCCAGACAACGGACAGTGTGTGCCCGGTGGGAAACTGCAGACCGCTGTTCAGTCCATGGTGTTGTCGGGATCGCGCTGGTCGGGAAACAAGTTCGTCAATCCTGGCGGAGCGCAGATCATGAATGTGCAGTTGTCGAACTCCCCCAACACCAACCCCGATGTAATCGATGATTGGTTGTCTTCCTGCGCGCAGACCCACTTGGTGGTGGACGGCGCCGGTGATCAGGAACTGCGTTTAGCATCGCTTCCCGTTACACCCGAGTTCTACCGACTCGACGACGCCAGGGTCTATACCGCCACGCTTGAGGGCGACCGAACAATGACGACGATGACCGGATGGGGAGTCGCTGACGGGATCACCGTGCAGGTCGATTTCACCTTTGTCGGACAACCCAGCGACGAAGCGATTGCACAGTTCGACGTGGTGTGGCGAGCGCAGGCAGGCAAGCTCGTTGGTATGCAAGAGGCCGGGGTTCTCTAGCAAATCGTCATCGACGGTCAGATCGACGAGCGCACTTCGACAGTCGCATCGTTTGCCGAAGTGCGCAGGAACTCTTTCGCGAAGCCTGAATACCCTGCCGCCGATCTTTCCATCTGCGAAACTCGCAAATGACGTACTCGGTGCGCGCCTGAACTGAACCTTTGCCGACCCCCCATGGCGTCGTGGATTGACTGGCCAGTGCTCGCGATGGTGGGATCGCAGTCGCGATCCCACCATCTGACGAAAACGGAATAGGTCGCTGACTCATGCACCGGAAGAGGCGATTTGGCGGCTTCTCGGCTCCGATGTACGGGCAAACTCTCCAAGGAAGGAGCGCGACAAAATGCCACCAGCACGCCCCTGACGATGCTTCAAAATGAGTACATGCAAATCGTCTGGGGTCTCGGATGATCCCTGCGGATCGATCGCGTACGGCCGGTGCAAACCGATGACGAGGTCCGCGGCTTCCTCCAGGCCGCCAGAACCCTTCATATCGCTCAGTTTCGGAGGCCGGTCGCCTTCAGTGGGACCACGGTTGAACTGAGCTGCAACGACCACGGCGATGCTCATGTCCTTGGCCATCGCCTTAAAACCGTTCGCGATCTCGGAGAGCCGTTGGGCCTGATTGAGAGATGCCTGTTGTTGATCGCCGGCCTCCGTGAGCTGGATGTAATCCTCGAAAACGATGCGCAAGTCTGTGCCTTCGGCCTGAAACTTGGTGCGCGCTGCAGCCGCGACCCGACGCATCTGAGGCAGGGTACGTGCCGTGTCGTCGATGACGAGGTGCCACGAGGCGACCCGTGCCATGGCTTCGGAAACTTTGTCCCACCCGAGATCTGTTAGTTCGGTCGGGTTTTGCAGTTTGTTGCGGTGCATGTTTCCGCATTCTGCGACGACGAGTAGTTCGGTGATCTCTTCGGCAGGCTGTTCGAGGGAGAAGAGGACGACACCGGCACCGGAATCGCAGGCGGCTCTCACCCAGTCGATGATCGCGGTCGTTTTTCCTGTTCCGGGTCTCGCCGCGAGGACGGTCAGCCGTCCGTCTTTCAGGCCCTTGACCAGAGCCATCGAGTCTTTGCCTCCGTCTAAGTCTCTCCATCCGGTCGGTACGCCGTCGATGCCGTCGACCCCGTTGACCAGTCGGACGTCGAGTGAGTGTTTCAGCTCCTCGATTTGAGATCGGATGTCGGGCAGCGTCGTCGACTGAAATGATTGGGCATCGAACAGTTTCGCAAGTCGTGAGCGGGCTTCGTCGACAGATGAGAGTTGACCATCCCGAATCAGATCGAGGGCGAGTTCCATCTCTGATTCCAAGCGGCGCAGTTGTTCTCGACCTGCCATCGCCTCGAGATGAAGCTGCGGGGCCCGTGCAGACGCTGACAGGGAGGCGTGGGTCATCGCGGAGAGGCCGCTGGGACCACCTGCGACGTCGAGCTGGTCTCGCCTTCTCAACTCCGTCACCACTGAGGTGAGGTCCACGGGGTGGCCTGTGGAGACCAGCGTGCTGATCGCTGCGAAGACAGCTTTGTGTTTGTCTGTCGAGAATGCATGCGGTGACAGCGCAGAGACGGTCGACGCCACGAATGCCTCGTCGTCGCCTTCGAGGAGACGTCCAAGTAGGACTTGTTCTGCGGCAGAGTTGTTTTCGATCACACCTTCACCTTGCTCCCGCAGGTGCGCGCTTGCGGCACGGATAGTCGCGTACCCACCATCTCCACCAGGTCACCGACATCAGAGGGGAATGCTCCGGGCATCCGGAGCGTCGAGTTGGGAAACATCGGGGTGTCGACGTCGAGCGACGAGATCCTGATGACGGCTCCTGGCCACGGCAATGCCCACGGATGTGTGTGCCACGGAGTCGGATACGTTTTCGCGGCCAACGAGTCGACGATCCGGGAGTCGTCGGTTAGGAGTTTGAACCGACGCGACGCCGAGCTTCCGGACTTGTGTTCAGCCGGCGACAGCGCATCTTGGACAGCGCGCAGCAGCTTGTCGACGTCGGGTTTCGTCATAGGCGGGCATCGGGGCGTGGTCCGCTCCGAGACGGGAATAACCGCGGAGGTCCCGATGCGATCGGGCTTCGGCACAGTCAGCGCGACATGCAGTCGAACCGGACCGTCGATGGGTACCCACTCGGTTCCGCCGATCCGGAGTGCTTCCCGGGTGATGGTGTCACGCCAGGCACGCAATGCTGGGCCTTTGTCGTGTTTGATCACGCCGGCCGCGACAGCTCTCATTGATCCTTGGGTGATTGGCTTCCCCTCAGCGACAAGCCACATCGTGTGGTCAGGCAGGCACGCGAGGCCTCCACGGTGGCTTTCGCGCACGACAGAGTCCTCGGGGGTCTTCGACGACGACGATGTTTGCACCGCGACCGGTACCGCAGCGAGGGCGTTCTCCGGGACGTGTGTGCAGCTGCTGCACCGCGTCCGGCTGATCGGGATGAGTGCGGCCCGACATGCCGGGCAGTATCGGTGCGATCCACTGGACAACAGCGCGTCGGCGTTGATGCTCATGATGCGGACCCTATGACTGCCGGTTCCGGTGTTCGGGCGGGATTGATGGGTTCGACGTCGCCGCAGAGGCGACGTGGCGGGCCGGTGACCGTAACTGGCTGGTGTTGGATCGGAGTCAGAATGTGCGGTTGAACTGCTCGGATGTTGCTTCGTGCCGCACTTGTCAGTCGGTGGCGTCAGTATTTGGTCATCGGAGATCACCACGCCAAGGCACCTACGGCGCAGCGAATCAGGAGAAAGCCATGCAGAGCACGTTCACCCGACAGACGCACAACACCTCTTATGTCGCGTACAGCAAGTCGGCGTCGAAGCCCATTCAGGTCCAGGTTGCTGGTCAGGATTCGACGGTGCCTGTGCACTCGCAGGTTCTGATTCGCGAATTCGTCTCCATCGAGATCGACAGCATCGACGACGCTCGGGCGACCAGTCAGCGCCAGCCGACTCTTTACGTCAAGTTCAATGCCCGATCCGCGAAGAACCCAGACGGTGAGTCCGTCGGTCTCAGAGAGAATTTCGGTGCGTCGATCCAAGCAGGTGGAGACCTCGAGAAAGCAGTTCGGCATGCACTCACCGCAGGAAAAGCGGTGTACGTGGCGATCGAAACGAAGCGGCGTTACAAGAACAGCTCTGGTGAGATTATCTCGTACTTGACGCCGATCAACGAACTGCGTGGCGCGACGAAAGACGGAAAGGGCGGCTCGGCGTCCGCGACCCGTGAAAACTGCGCAAACGTGATCGCAGCGATCGGCCCTGCTGACGCTCCCACGACCAACTTGATCTCCGACGAAGTGACCAGCGACCCGTCGAAGTGGGCCACGTTCCGGAGCAATCACGATGGCACTCAGGTGCCTTCGGGGTTCGTACGCGTGAACACACCCGAAGGTGATCCGACTGGTGCGATCACCGCCGCCGAGAGCGCACCAGCCGCCGCGCCGGCATCGGTCGACGTCGATGCCCTCGCCGAAGCCGTCGCTGCTCGTCTGCACGGCGCCGCTCCCACCAATGGAACGCCCGCCTCATCCGGAGCGGTTCGACGTCCTGCGCTGAGGGAAGCGCACTCGGTGGAAGCAAAGCCATGGGAGCCGTACAACTCCGACGGCCGCGCCAACGCAGGTTCCTACCTGACCGCAAGCTGGCGAAACACTTGGTCTGGCGCCATGATCCTGCTGACCACAGCCGCATATGAGGAACAGGACGCAGCCGAGCGCGCCGGTAGGGAACCTCGCCTGCTGGAAAGCTCTGCCCTCGCATCGACGGCTACTGATCTGACCGAAGTACTTCTCTCCATGGCCGATCAGGTTCAGACCGCCGTTGTCGGCCGGATCAACCGGATGGATCGTTCACACGGTGAGGCCGGAAAGTGGGTCCACCAGATCGCTTCTCGTCTGGTCCCGATCACCCTCGAGATGCTTAGCGAAGAGCACTCGGAACAGCGCGAGATGTGGCGCAAGACAGTGATCGCTCAGGCGACTGCAGTGTTCGCAGGCGCCTTGCATTCGGTCGAAAGCTACCTTGACGGGCAGTATGACCAGCCGACGCCGATCAACGATGCTTCCCGTAAGGCCCGGGAGCAGGCCGGGCGGCAGGCGCAACAGGGGAACGCTGCTACCTCGACGTCCGGCGCTCAGATGACGTCGACGAATGCTGTCATCGGCGATGCGGCCACCGGAGACGACGCACTCATGCAGCGTTGGAACGCTTTCCTGCAGCAGTGCAAGCTGACCGGTCACGAGGACCGCGTCAAGCCGTTCCTCGCCGCTGCCTGCGGAACCGCTGATCTCGCACAGATCCCGGCGCAATTGTTCAGCGAACGACTCTCAGCGTGGGAGGCCGAACCCCAGCGGTTCGTAGAAGCCGCCGCCGGCGCCTACCGGGCATCTCAGCCCGTCGCACGACAGTCAGCGTGACCACGGCGCGACGCGCTCACCGTGCCGCGCACCGAAATCGTCTGTGACAGCGTCGACTACGAACCCATTAGCACCAACCCACCCAGCGTTTACAGAAAGGTAGTCCCATGGCAGGCGACACCGTAATCACCGTGATCGGCAATCTGACCGCAGCTCCCGAACTTCGCTTCACTCCGGCCGGCGCAGCCGTCGCCTCGTTCACCGTTGCCTCGACGCCCCGCACGTTCGACCGCAACTCCAACGAGTGGAAAGACGGCGATGCACTGTTTATGCGTTGCAATCTGTGGCGTGAGGCAGCCGAGAACGCCACCGAGAGCTTGACCCGTGGTTCACGTGTCATCGTCAGCGGCCGTTTAAAGCAACGCTCGTACGAAACTCGTGAGGGCGAAAAGCGTACCGTCATCGAACTCGAAGTCGACGAGATCGGCCCCAGCCTCAAGTACGCCACCGCCAAAGTCGCCAAAGCGAGCCGGGGTGGTAACAGTGGCCAGACCAACAACGGCAGCACCACAACCCAGTCCACATCACGCCCGCCGAACGCCGGAAACGATCCCTGGGGAAGCGGCGCCCCCAACGAAGATCCGTGGGGTGCCGGTGCCGCCACATCCGCCGCGAGCGACGAACCGCCCTTCTGACTTACGAAACTCACTGTGGCCCCGACATCATCCGTCGGGGCCACAGCACATTGCCGAACCCAACCCCCCGACGAGCTGTCACGACAGCCATGGACACCGGAACCGTCACTGCAATCATTCCCCTATCGGAGACCACGAAAGGGGGAAGGGTGCCACGCACACGCCGCGGAACCGCCTTCTCTGCCCAACTGCAACAGCAACTGGCTGCATGGGCAAGACGACTATTGAACGACTGGGCGGTGTTGACCTGGACAGCTGACAGCGCCCGTGTCGGTCCCGTCACCGTCACGGCACTGAACTGGCTTTTCCTCATCGGCATCTCGACATTCGGGTTCCTGACCAACGGGCACTTGATGTGGATCGGCGTCGCCTCGGCCGCGTGGTTGGTGGTGACCATCGTGCGTGCCAGCATCGTGATGCCACGGCGCCGCAACACACTTGAAGCGATCTACTCCGGCCTGCAGAAACCGGCTGGGCTTCCATCAGGGACCGTCAGCCGACCTACGACCCCCTCCAAACACATCACCTCAATTCGATGGTCGTCATCACAGGCCATTCGCGCAGCCCAGCTGTCCGTTGGTGCCAGCAGTGCCTCTGTGGGGGCACCAATGCGACGACTGATCGTCGAGAAGGCCATTGAGCAGAGCGTTCCTGCACCGGCCGACATGGAGTGGGTGTTCAACTGGACTAAGTCGAACACCGTCGAGTTCGAAGCGGTCAACGGTGACGATCCACGAGTGGCGAAACAATTGATGGCCCGAAAGATCACTGCGACGCTGCGGTCCCTCTTCAAGATCACCGACCGGAACGCAGCAGATGGATACGCCCTCGACATCGCCGAATGGGCCGACGAAACTCGCGCAGACGGAGCAGTCGTTCCGATACCGACGCAGCTTCGTTTCGCAGCTGGAAGCCAAGACCTGACTGATCCGGGCTTTCGAGACACCCTCGAGCGCAGCTTCGACCGATCTGTGTCGTGCCCGGGCGAGTGGATCTACCTGTGGAACAAAGACGAGCAGGCCCTCGAAATCAGCAGGGCCGCCAAAGGATCTCTGGAAGCTCGCAGGAAGCTCAACGAACGAAAGTTTGCCGACGAAATCCGCTCCGCTATAACAAAACCAGGCAAAGACCCTGTCGTCGCTGTCGTCGAGACGTGGGCCGACGACGAATCGGACCAGCCGGCAACTATAGACGTGGACTTCGGAACACTCCCCCTCGGTGAACGCCGCCTCCGCGACAAGCTCGAAGACAGCCTCGATACCTCGATACACACGCGGTGGCCTGACGTCCGCTTGCTGTTCGACTGGAAGTTCGAGGGCGGTTCGACGCAACTGGCAATCATGTCTGTCGATCACAACGACGTCCGAGCGAAACAGAAATCGGTCGAAAAGAAACTCCGCAATGTTGTGGAGTCGAAGTTCGGAAAAGCCAGTACGCCAGTCGACTGCGACATCATCGAATGGCAGGAAGGCCTATCGCCCACCGGCGAAGCCCTCCCCCAGCGAGCGCGAGTGAACTTCGGATCCATCGACGTCAACAAACGCGAAACCAGGGACGAGTTCCAAGATCACTGGGACTCCCTCACTACGAACAACGACTGGGCATACTCATGGTCCACCGCAGATGGAATAGTCACGATGACCGCGGTCCCGCGACTACCAGATCAGCTGGCATTTCCGATGCCTGGCACGACCGCATTCGACGAAGCGATTACGCTGGCCCGCAAGGGAGTTCTACGTTTCGGCCCGCAGAAGGGCGGCGGCTGGCTCGACTGGGACCTCAACGAAACACCGCACGGATTAGTGGGAGGAAAAACCGGCCAGGGAAAATCTGTAGCTCTGTCGATCGTCTTGTTCTACGCGATGCTCTTGCCGGACGTCTACGAAGTTATCGTCTGTGATCCGAAGCGCACAGACTTCACCTGGACTCCAGAATTCCCCAGTGTCGTCCACTTCGCTGCGACCGACACGAGATCGTCGACGCCGTGGCGCGAGCCAAACGGAGGATGGATGCCGGCCAAACGCTATTGAACAAGCTACAAGTCCGGAAGCTGTCCTGGCTACGAGAGAAGTACGCTGCGGATCCAGAGCTCGAGAAGGCGCACGGACCTGTACCTCGCCGCCTGATCCTTTTCTTCGACGAGCTCGCCGACTTCCTCGCGAAGGGCGCGAACAGCGACGTCGAAGAGCTGAAGGACGAAGCACGCGCCAACCTGGAGTCCATTGCTCGATTGGGCAGGGCGATCGAAGTGAACATCGTTGCGGCCGCTCAGAAGCCGGACGCCAAGATCATCTCCACACAGCTGCGTTCCCAGCTCGGCTTCAGGCTCGGTGTCGGTCCTCTCGACCAGTACGAATCACAGCAAATCCTCAACTCCGACCATGGCACCCGTTTCCCGGAAGAGGGAACACCGAAGGGTCGATCGTGGGCGTACGACCCCAAGAACGGCTATAGGCAAGTTCAGGTCATGTTCCTGCCCGACGACTCGATGGTGTGCCCGTGGGATGCCTCCATCATGTTGACGGGGTCGAAAGAGTTGGCGCGGGATCGCCTGATTGAGCTCGGGTTTGCGCAGACATCGATCACCAACTCCGATGGCGGTATCGAGCCGCGGTGGATCAGGGTGGAAAACGACGATGCGTGGCCATCAATTGACGTTCCCACCAACGCGGAGCGCGACTCCGAATCCTCAGACACGAAGCCTGAACTGGATTTTGGTGCCGGTCTCGGCGACCAGGAATTGAACGAATCTGATGATGTCGATCCGTGGAATCAGTAGCGAGCAAACCACATTGAAGGAGGGCAGGACATGAAACGGATAATCGCGGTTGTCGTCACGCTGGGAGTGCTGTGGGGGGTGGGTACGTGGTTCGGGGACGGGCAACTGATGTTCTCGCCTAGCTGGTTTCAGGCTACGAATCAGAAAGTGTCCGGATTCGTAAACAAGAGCGAGGACACTGTTCGAGACAAGCTTCCTGAACCGAACTTCACTGTCGAACTTCCACCCCCGGATGGATTCGCTCCATCCGAATCTGAGGACGTCGAGCCTTCGGCGGTGCCGTCATGAAGCTGATTGGGTATGACGTCGCAATCCTCGTTGTGATTGGAATTGTCAAGGGCACCATCGATCTTGGCGATGGAAGCCAGTCAGTCGCTGACATCGCTGGCAGCATCCTCGGTGGCATCCGTGATACGACGGTCATGCTCATCCCGAAACTTATTTCGTGGGTAACTAGCCTGGTAGATCAGATTCCTGACGCGAAAGAGCTTCCAGCTTAGGCCCACCCGCAAGGCTACCGAGGTAGGTGCAGTGACGGATGGTACCTACCTCGGGAAGAGTTGTTCAGCGATCCTGTTGGCAAGTTCAGCGCGAGTATCGCCATCGCCGGGATGCGAATAGACCGGCGATGCGACATACCCTTCCTCGTGGGCTATCTGGACGGCGCCTGCGCACTCACGAAGAGACTCAACGAGTTCTGAAACGAAGTCGACGCCGGACGATGCTGGTGCATGGTCGGCGATAGCGTCAGAGAGGGCTTCGAGATAACGGACGGATTGTTCCAGTAGATCAGTCATGCCGACCACACTACCGGTGGAAACTCTTTGCACCGCAGCGGAATTACGGCTCACAGATAAGCGGTGACATTGCAGTCTTCGGCTGGGTCTCCGCTCGATCCTACAGAATTGCACTCGCCTTTCGGCGTGTCAGCCCTCGTGTCGGGTTCAGAACACACGGGAGGCACCTCGACCCAGTTCACTAAATGGGTGCTATACTTCTCTTGTTCCACACCGCATATGCAGGGTCTTACTCAGTACGACCGCAGCGGCAACGAGAGGAAACTGGCAATGGCCATCACGCAGAGAATCCACACCTCACTGGAATTCGGGTATGGATATGACACCGACATACCAGCCAACCTCGCGGCGAGGATTCTCGGAACGGCCCCAGCGACAACAAGAAAAGCTGTGCGCGCAGGGATCATTCCGTCTCCGAACACATTCGAAGTCGTCAGCAAGCTCGCAGACACTCCGGTCGTCGAATCGGTGCTCCTCGACGGCAAACCCGTCCCAGTTCTTCGTCTGGGGGAACTTCAGCAATCATCAGACCCGGACCGGGACAACATCGGATACCACTCGCGCATGAGTAACGACGCATTCACAGCCTCGTGTGATCGTTGGTGGCCGAAAATCGAGATGGTCTCGGCCGCAGGTGGTCTGCTTGTCGCGCACGGCGGATGGCTCGTCGGAGCGTTCAGCATCGGCACCGACCCTCGCGAAATCGACGACACAGGCAAGGTTTGGTACGACGCTGCACTCATCGCTCGCTGCAGAGATGCCTACGCAGGACACATCGAAGTGGAAGAAGGCACAGAGGGACATCCCATGGCGGAAATAGCACGCCGTGTCCTCGGAGGACGCGTCTTCGGTGGGCAGGGTGGAAGTTTCACTCGCCTATCGGGTGACCAATCGCAGGTCTAACACCAAGGACTCGACGAAATTGTCGGTGCCCCCAAAGTTTGCGATCGGGGCACCGGCCATTTCCTTGGTGGCCAATACCGATCGTCATGAAAGCGGCTATTCATCAAGGCCGTGAGGTTCGCAGCCCCGGATTCTGGTCGTAGTTCGCCGATCACCGGAAGTCCGGTTTCTAGGCTGTCTCCATCGGAGATGACGAGAGGCACACGACATGGTGATGGGGCCCACGCACGCAATGAGCGGCGCAGCCACAGGATTGGCGATAGCTGCGGTATTACCGCCCGAGTGGGGAGGTCCGACGTCCATTCCTGGCGCATTCATATTCGCCGGCATTACAGCCGGCGCTGCCCTCCTCCCGGACTTGGACAGCCCACAGGCCACAATTGCCCGTAGTTTCGGACCACTCAGCCAGGCAGTCGCTCATGTGGTGGAACGGATCTCGTTGGCATTCCACTCTTTGACGTCGACGAAGCGTGACGACAATCGGGAGAACGGCCATCGCACCACCACTCACACTCTCGGGTTCGCTGTGCTTGCCGGCATGGCGGTGACAGCGCTGGTGACAGCGTTTGGGAAACCTGCGACGATCGGCGTTTTGTTCCTGATGCTGGGGTTGGCGATCCGAGGGCTGTTCCCTCAATGGGTGAAGAAGAACGATTGGCTGGCTGTGACCGGTGCAGCAGCGGGGCTATCGGTATTGACCTGGGTGGCGGCACCGGAGTCTGTGTCGGGGGTAGCGCTGGGCGCGGCCGTAACGGTCGGTGTGATCACACATTTGCTCGGTGATGCCGGCACGAAGATGGGTGTGCCGATGCTGGCGCCGTTCGTGAAGATCAACGGAAAGCGTTGGTGGGATGTCGCTCCGCCGGCAGCGGTGCGTATCAAGGCGTCGGGTCCAGCGGACAAAATTCTGCTCGGTGCGTTCACATGCATTGCGGTCGCCTTGGCGTACGTGGTTGTGTTCTCCCCGGCATCGGTCGGGATGGGCTGGTCGTAGAAGCGGCATCACCCCGGCTGCATTTGCGCTGCCGGGGTGATGCTTTCGTTCTTTCGCTTTCAGCTGGTTTCCGTTCCTACAGTTCTGCGGCGAGGTCGCGGAGTGGCCTTATCCGGACCTTGCCGTGTTCGAGGAGTTGTCCGCCCCAGACCCCTGTTTCGCGGGATTGCTGGGCGAATTGCAGACATCGACTTGTGAGGGGGCACTGTGCGCACACCTGCTTCGCGATGGCGATTGCTTCGTTGTTTCGCGGAAACCAGAGATCGGGGTTGGCTGCATCTCGGCACAGCGGTGCGGGCTGACTGTCTTCGCCGGAGACCAGGTCGCTGTACGTCGTTGGAATTTGCTTGAGTTTCATGGTTTTGGCTCCTTTCTCGTCCGGTGAGGCCAGTCGGAGGTAGCGGTTAGTACATATCGTCGATGCGGAAATCTGATTCCTCGAGCACCGCGTCGAGCGCCGACTTCGCTGCTATGGCCTCTTCGAGGAAATCTTTCGCAGTCGCGACTTGGCTGCGGAACGCATGGAGTTCGGTGTCGTCCACGGCGTCGAGGAAGTCCGGCAGTTTGCTTCGGACGGCAGCAACGTCGGGTAGGCGTTCGCCGATCGAGTTGATGTCCTGCAGGTGGCGGACGAAGTCTCCGTGCTCCCGGAGCGCAGTCATCGCCGACTTCATGTCCAGGTGAGTGCCGTCGTGGGCCCCTGGCGGTACCGGCGGCAGATTTTCATTGCCTCCGCCCTCGAATGCTGCTGTCGCTGCTCCATTTTGCCCGCCGCCGTGAGCTGGTTGAGGGCCGCTGTCCGGAGAGTAAGAACCGTCGACGTCTTCATCGTTGGAGGTTGCAGGTTTGCGTGGTGAGACTGCTCTCCCCCCGAATTCGCCTTCGCCTTGGATGGAATCGAAGTCGCCTGATGGTGCTTCGGGCGGCACATCGTCGGGGTCCGGTTGTGCTCTCGGTTTACGTCCTGCGTTCTCGTTGATGACGTCGTCGATTACACCGCTGACGTCGTCGGCCGTCGCGTGCTTTCCTCGTGCGATTTGGTCGACTCGGTCGGCGATCTGATCGACCAGATCGCGGTCCCCTGCTCGATCGACGCCTGGCGAGATTTCTCGCAGTGGCCGCTCCGGGATTTCGAGTTCAGTCATGTCGACACCGGTGCGCTCGGCGACCGCCCATGTCAACCAGGCGACACGCGCCATCCGGTGAACGTGCGAGTCCCCGTATGGCGCACCGGTCCGCGGATTGATTAACGATCCGCGGAACTCGCTGAGCAGCATCTCTCGTGGCGTCGGGTACCCCAATGCCTCGTGGGCACGCCGTACGAACAGTTGTCGCATCGTCGACTGAAACGTGTCGGCTGCGTGGATCGCCTTGCTGATCAGCTCGCGCGCTTCATCAGGGCTGCATGGGCCCTCACCGGCGGCCCGTACGTCACCTTCCGCGATATCGAGCCCACCAGCTGCTGCGGCGACGGCCGCGTCGATCTCGTCTGTCATGGACATGATCGTTCCCCGCTACCGTGCTGCAGCGCTTTGGCCGGCGATTGCCGGGTCAGCGCCCTGGTTGTTCTGTCCACGAGTGGCTGTCTGGCGTTCCCGGTTCGCTTCTGCGCGTTCCGGATCGATGCGGGTGACCCATTCGGAGGGCCGGATCCGTTCGGGGTCGCCTGCTGCCCGTTCGAGAGCTGAATGGCGGGCGGACGGAGTGGGCGCGATGTAGAAGCCACGTCGGCCCTTGAGCGCAGGTGTGCCGAGGAGTGTTGCCAGCTCTTGGCGGTAGTAGCTTTCCTGGCTCGTTCCGCGGTGCTTAGGCGGAATATCGACGGTGATGCCGCCGTCCTTGTCTGGGCGCACCGAGAATGAAACACGCGGTGGTCGGCCGGCGAGGAGCTTACGGACTCGGTAGGTGACCTGTTTAGTGTCGTCGAGGTCTACAGGCTTACCGGTGCGCTTGGACTGCTCCAGTGACCGATCCCATTGTGTTGGTTCGGGGATCGGGTTTCCGTTGGTGTCGCGGGGAGGCAATGCGGCGGGCGCTGCCATGCTGGCGCCGCTGCTGGGTCGGGCTTTGTAGGCTTCGGCGAACTCCGCGTTCGCGCTGGCCCTCATCTTCTGAATCTTCCCGTAGGACAGTCGTTCCTGGGCCCCGATCGGTGCGTCGGCGGCGACGTTGTCCGCAACGGTGGGGCCACCTGGCTGCGATTTTCCGGCGTTCCCGGCTTCGTATCGGCGTGCGAGGACGTTGCTGGTTGCCGCGATGTGGCGGCACCAGGATCGTTTGGAGTAGTCCTCGCAGCTGCATTTCAGGCCGCGTCCGCCCGCAGCGGAGTGTGGGGAGAACACTCGACGGCCGTCGAGGTCTTCCCACACTGCGACGGTGCCGGACACTGTGGCGTCTGGATAGCTGGCGCGGACGGGTGGGTTGGCGATGTGTCCGCCGTTGGACGTGCTGAGGACGTCGGCTGCGCGCGCGGTGACGATGGTGCCTTCAACGGGCTCGTTGTTTTCTCCGCGAACCCGGATGGTACGACTTTCGGTGGTGAAAGACTGTCGACGGTGCATCGGCTTCGCGACCTGTCCGCCGTCGTTGCCTTTCGTCTTCGCCAGAAGGGTCCGATAAGCGCTGCTCGCTGCGAGTTCGCGGGCCTTGTATTCCTCGCTTGGGCTACCCGGGACAGGGCAGCGGTGCCCGCTGTTGAGGGATGCGAATTGACCGCAGGAAGGGCACTTTCGCTGTACGAGAGATTCGGCGTAATCGTCTTCGTTCTCGAAACCGTAGTTGTCGAGTTTCGCTCCCCTGATCATGCCGAGATCGTTGATGGCCTGCCCGAATGCTTCATCGCTGTCGAGCATTGCCTGCACGTTCTCTGGAGATACTCGCCGCATGAAGGGTCTCGCTGTCCGCCGTTCACCGGACTTGGTGGTGTAGTCATGTGGGCGTACGACCAGAAGCCCGTTCTCGGGGTTGTAGGAGACGTCTTTGATCCATGACGCGGATCCCCCGCGTGCTTCGAGCTCCTTGTCGAGTCGCTTCTCCTGACGGCTGATCTGGCGTTGTGCGTCGCGCAGCTCCGCATCGTCCATCTCGGGGTTTCCGGCGAGTACTCCGCTGAGGCGCTGTTCATTGGCGGCCCTGAAAGCGGCGACGTCCTCGTACTGGCCGGGAAAGTGGGTATCCATGCCGGCCTGCAGTTCCTTGTCGGAACGCGAGAGCATCTTGCGGATTCGTCCGGCTTCCGCTGTGCGGTTGATGATTTCGGTCTGCTGCTGGAGTGACTTCTTCTTGCTGACGATGTCGCCGTTGGGGCAGGCCGCGCCGAGGTGCCCGAATTGGCCACACTGTTCGCAACGTATCTGTGCGCCTTCGGATTTGGGATCAATGAAGGAGCGCAGTTTGTGCTCGGGGCGGATCGCTGGTCTGGTCTCATGCGAGTGGACAGCGGCAAGTCGGCGTTGTTCCATCTGTCGCATGGTGTCGCGAGCACGACCGGAAATGCCCAGGTCGGACTGGTCGCGGGCCGTGATGCCGGCGCCCTTCATGCTGTTGCGGTAGTCGTCGGTGAGGCTGATGTTCGAGAAGTCACCCTTGCGGTTCATCAGAGTGTTCCACTCGCGTTGAGCTTCTCCCATGCTGATTCCTCGGTGGCGGGCGTTCATTTCGAGGAAATTGTCTTTCGCGGGTCCGATGCGTTCGAGGATTCCACCCATGCGCATGACTGATGCCAGCTGTGCCGGGGTGTTCTGTTGTTCCGGCCCCAACGGCTTACCGTGTTCGTCTTTCCCTGTTTTCAGCCGGTCGAGTTCTTGGTCGATCCGTGTGATGTATCCCGGCTGTCCTCCGCGGCCCGGGGAGACACGGTACTTCGACTCGTCGGAGAACGCAGTGGAGTCGGCGACGTCTTGACGGACGGCCTCCCAGACCTTGATCTGGGTTTGGCGCCACTGTTCGGGGTCTTGTGTGAACTGCCGATTCATGTCTTCGAGTTGGTGTGTGAACTCGTGCTGGGTCGACTGAACCTCGGCGTCGTGGAAGGCGCTTCCGCCCATCTGCCGTTGCAGTGCTTTCGTGAATCCGATGGTGAACGAGCGGCCCTTGTTTTCGCGGCAAACCATGCCGTTACCTCCCTGTGAGGTGGTGGATGTGGAGATCTCCGATAGGTGACATCATGCCGCCTTTGGCGCGAGTGCGCCAGCACCCTGTCCGGCTATAACTGCAGGCCAGGCCCTTGTTTCTGAGACGTGGCGGGTGCTGTGTTGTATGTGTAGTACAGATATCGCAGACACTTCGTGTGCCAGTGAGTACCTCATGAATCATGGTGCGATTGTGCTGGGGATCCTTCGGCCAAACGCGCCTCGTTTGCCGCTTCGACAAGGATCGATTCGGCGCCTCGAAAGAAGTCGTCCGGTTGTTCGGTCGGGGTGACTTTCAGGTGTACGAGTCCTGCGTCACTGAGCGATTCGAGGTAGTCGTCCGGCGTGTCGATACGAAGGATCACCAGGTTGCTCCGGGTCTGAACCTCGACCTCTTCGTCGTGCTCGTCCAGTCGGATGATTGCTGACTCTGGGAAAGGGATCGGCTCCCAGGGTGAGTAGTCACCAGTGTTGACGACAAGGCGTGTGTCAGCTGTCCAGACCCCTCGTTCCACGGTCGTCTGTATGAGGGTGCCGTCGACTCCGTCGATAGAGATCGGTACTTCTTCGATGACACCGGCCGGTGACTGACCATTCGGGTCTCCGGCGGACAGGAGAAGTGCGCGCTGCTCATCAGTCATGACAAGCCAGCTGCCATCGGCATGGGCCTCGTCGTTGATAGCGCTTTGCAGACGGACGCGTTGACCATCCGCATGACGCCGGCGGATCAGCGCCATCTCGTACTTGATGCGAGCTTGCTTGTCCTTGTATGCCATGTGAGCGGCGAACACAGCCAGCTCAGCTTCCGACACAGATTCACCAAGGTCGTCGCCTGGCGGCAAGCCGGCGACTGCTGCGATCTCGTCGACGGGTTCGAGGTCGGACTCGTCGGGTGCAGGGACTGGGTGCAGATCGAGTTCGTCTAGGGCTGCAGTCAGTTCGGCATATCGGTCACCGAGCATCACCGCCAGGACATCATCGACTCGGTCGGCATAGACGCGGACACCTTCGAAAGCTGCGTCGTACAAGAACGGTCGAATCTGACCGACCATCGGGACCAATCGCCCATGTGCTTCGCCGACCGCGTGAACGTGTCCGTCGTCGATGACGAGCGGTCCGCATGTCTTGGTCGGATCCGCGGCCGCAGCGTCCTGGCGACTGATCGGGGTGATGCGGGGTGGTGTGTGAGTCATGGGTGACACCTTCCTGCCGGCGATGCCGGCAACCGTGAGTACAGATCACGGTAGAGGTGGGTGTTCCGGTCATTGATGGCTCACAAACAGCCCCATTCTCAGGCTCGTTCGAGCTCGTCGATCACTGCCTGGGAAACGACGGCGATGAATGATTCCGGTGTCACCGAGGTGAGGACCGTTGTGCGCTCAGGGATCACAGGGGCCGTCACCTTCGCTGAGGGCAGCACCCACAACACGATCGTTCCGGAGTCTCGAAGCAGGTCGATCGCGTTGTCAATGGCTGCGGCGTCGTCGGCCGGCAGCTTCCCGTCCGTCAGAACGACGACGATCCGTGCCCCGGTCCTGTTGAGAATGTCACTGTCTGCGATCACCTCGGTCAGCGCGATGTCGCAGCCGTCGGATCCGGATCCGCTGTCGACGACACGGGGCACCTGGGCGGGGGCCGTTCCGGCCTTGATGACGTCGAAAGTGCCACCGCCGAACCCTCGCACCGTGCAGGTACCGCCGAGTTGATGCACTGCGGACGCTGTCGCCCAGCCCAAAGGTCCGGCGTAGTTCGCCCACCGCGCCATTGTCAGTGACGCGTCGAAGACCATCGCGAAGGTCAACTGCACCCGCGCTCGAGGTGCGATCCTCTGCTGAGTCCATGGCTTCGCGGTCGCTTGCAATCCCAATTGGGTTTGCGCGCTGTAGCGGACCAGTTCCCGGGGGTTGAGGCGACCAGCTGGATACGCCACGGCCACCGAGCGCACACCCGGCGATCGGTAGCTTGCTTCAGACAGCTTGTCGGCGAACAGGTCCCGTGCTGTGCGCTCGGCATCCGTGGGGTCGGAGTAGCTGAGCATTCGACTACGCGGCAATCCGATCCCAGCGGCGTCGAGAGGTTCTTCCACCAGCCCCGACCGGTTTCCAACGATTTCGAGTCCGGTCCCGTTGAAACGCGCTGCGATATCGAGCGCTTCGGCGACAGCGGCCTTGATGGCGGTCTCGATCGGCTCGATGATCTGTTGCACCACTTCGGCTGTGAGGGCCGTGTTTGGAATACCTTCAACTGCAGCGTCGACTGCTGCGCTGAAATCTGCGCCGACTGATTCCCATCGAGCGTGG
>NZ_LVCT01000098.1:0-1135 GCF_001647205.1 Rhodococcus sp. EPR-134 | reverse complement strand
CCGTATCATCAAGCCCGGCACCACAAGTAAATCCACTCGCGGGAGAACACCGGCGAGTAGGACACGCGCCAACTCCCTCTGAGTCAGCAAAGGTGGCATGGGAGCAAGCATTCCGAGTGCAGCGTGCAGGATGGTGCGCTCTCCGTCCCTCGCTACTGCCAGCTTCGACTCACAAACGATCTGCGCCAGGTCTCGCGCGGCCGCCCATGCCTCGGTTCCTCCGTGCTCGGGGTTCTGCCACCATCCGTCCACTGCGAAGACACTGAGTCGGGAGACGATCAAGCCCGACGCCTCTGGATGCGCCATGCGATGCACCATCGAATCCATGCGTGTATCAGGACTGATAACAGCGCCCATCCGCGCGACGTCGATGAGCAAACGGTTCGGGGAGAAGGCTGACAGCACTGGCGTTTCGAGCAACGCGGTGCCGTCGATGCCGAACAGGTGGACATCGACGGTGGTGTCCACGAGTTCGCGTGAAGCTGCTCGGATGGACTGCACCGTACGAATCCAGATGTCCGGAACTGTGCTCAATATGATCACTCCAATGTCTCGACCGCGGGCATCGTCAACATTGTGTCTGGACCGGTTCCGGTACAGGCAACTGCCGGATCTACTCGGTGGACTGAGAAAGGGCTTCGTGTGATTGTCTACGGGATCTCATACACCACGGACCGATTTGCGCATGAGGTCAAAGAGGCGCATGTCGCCTTCGCTACGGATGCCGGAGTGTATGTGTCCGGTCACGTCGACGACCTGGTGATCGCGAGGACTGAACCGACTGTTGAGGCATTGACCGCTCTCGGGTTCCGGGTGCAGGAAGCCGCGGAGAAGGCTGCAGCTGATGCTGAACGGAATGTGCCCGGCGGTGTTCCGTACCAGCCGATGATCACCTCGATGCCAGGAGACAGCGACGCGATCCCCGATGACAACGCCCAAGCCTGGCATGCGATCGCGCTGCGTCTGGCTGACCGATACGCGGGAATGGGCGGCCAATACGGCAGCGTCGAGGAATTCGTGGAAAAGGCCCAATGGGCCAGAAGGGAAGTTGAACAGAACTCGGAAGGCCCCACCACCCCCACCTTTGTCGACGGCTACATCCCTCGCAGCGTTGACGGCGTCCACACTGACATTG
>NZ_LVCT01000097.1:0-2409 GCF_001647205.1 Rhodococcus sp. EPR-134 | reverse complement strand
CGGCGACCATCTCCTTACCATCGCCTGCTACGACGGAATGACTTTCCAAGACTTGGTCGGGCAGTACCTCCCAGTGCCTGGCGAGGCAGGCGTGTTCCGGTACGTCGACGGCGCTCTGGTGACAGCGATGCTCACTGGCCGACCACTATTGCTCGATGATTTCGGGTGGATGCCGTCGGGCGTGCAGGCCACGCTGCTCCCTGTTCTCGATCACCGACGGACCTTGACGGTGCTCGACCGCCCCGACGAGCAGGTTATTACGGCGGCAGAAGGATTCTGCGTGATCATCAACCTCAATCCCGGTATCGGGTTCGGGGTGACCAGCCCAATCCGGGACAGGTCGGCGTTTGAACTGCACGTACCTGTGGACCTCAAGGCCGCCTCGAAACTCGATATTCCCGCAGGGTTCATCGAGGTGGCTCAGCATCTGCACACTCTGGCTGACGGCGAAGCCGCCAATGGCATTCGCCGTTGGGTTCCGTCGATGCGATCTCTGATCAAAGCGCGTGATCTCACGATGGTGTTCGATGAGCATTTCGCTGCGTGCGCAATGTTGGGCGAATGCCCGGATGGGGAACAGCGGATGAAGTTGCAGTCTCTGCTCACGACAGAACTCGGACTGGGTATTGATGTCCCTGAACCGTTGCAGGCACGGTCACTCTAAGAAAGCCGGCAGGGCGCTGCAGGGAATGCTCCCCGCAGCGCCCCGAGGTGCATCGAAGAGTCCGCGATCCGTGGCCGGGCCTCACACCGACCACGTGCGACTACAACGAGCCACGACCGACGACGCGGAGGGTTTGCGTCGATCTGTCGTGCGCACCAGCACCGAAAGGTGCCATCGTGCTGCAACACCATCGTAGGGCAGTCGGCGTCGGTGTCGCACGATCTCTGGTTCGTACGACCGCTTGAATCTGGTGTCGGTGTTCGTTTGGCTCGGCGGGGCCCAAGCCGTGATGAGCCGTCTAAAGGAGCGTTACATCCTTTTGAAGTGAGGACTAAGGTCCTAGTACTTTTTGATGAGACATCTAGCCCAATTGATGAGTGGGCACTCCCTTCAGAATTAGACGCAGAAAAGCGGTCGGGCCCGCCAGTTTCCTGGCTGGGCCCGACCGCTTCACTTCTACCTGCAATAACACTCGTATTCGGCGTGCCGAGTACGTGGCTAGATGCAGTTGGCGTTTGCCGCCGCGGTGCGCATCTCCGATGTCTCGAAAACCTAGCCGAACAAAATTGGGTTTGCAAGCCAACAAATCTACAACTTATGTGCTTAAACCTTGCATTAAATCTACGTCGAATTATGCCGTCACCCAACAATTTTAGAATTCACCCCACCACCCTGACGACGCCCGCGGCCAAAGATGGGCGATTCCGGTTGGGATAAGTTGGCCCGCAAGGTAAAGTTTCGGCGGTGACCAGCCCTGAGAAGCGATTCGGAGACATCGTCGCCAAGCGACGGTCAGCTCTCGGGCTCAATCGCAAGCAAGTGCAGCAGAACGGTGGCCCCTCCGACACCAAACTCGCAGCGATCGAATCAGGCGACTCGGACGCCCGAATGCACAGCTCAACGCTTGAAAAGCTCGACACCGCACTGCAATGGGTGCCAGGCAGCGCATCGCGAGCACTCAGCGGCGGTGAGCCAACACCGCTCTCCTCCCAAGGGGAAGCCTTACGTTTTGGCCCCAACGAGGTCGCGGTGCCGATCGTCGATCTCACGTCCCTGATACGTGCCACGGACACACTCAACATGGCGCTACTCGATCTCGACTCCCCTTCGGACGACGTCAAGAGTTCCTTCGCGGAGCTCTCCGCCGTCGTTTCCAGACTCACCCTGATCAAAGTCATCGACTTGTTCGAGCGGAACGCGGGCCCCGATCATCCACCGCCGCCGAATCTGGATCTCATCTTCGGCACTCATCTCAACCAACCCGCGGAACGACAAGGTGCAGATCCGACAGATCTCGAAGACCGCCTGTACCTACGCTGGTTGGCCCATCGCCGCGTCAACATAGATGCAGCCACCGAACATCGGTTCCGGCAACGGTGGTTCGATCACCAACCACTACAACCATCGAACATCAGCCAGCCGTTCACATCAGAGAGCGGTGGAGAATGAGCGCCATGAGTCTATCCGCGCGAGTGCAGAAGCTGTTCGACGCAGCCAATTCGGCTGGACGTACCGACACAGCAGAATCGGTCGCAGCCGCAGTTGGCGCCGCGCTGAGCCGAACCCTCAGCAGGGCAGACATACAGGCGTTGCTCGACGGTGCAGACACACCAGACAACGAAGTCCTGGCCACCGTCGCTGCCCACTTCGAGGCGCCGGCCTCCTATCTGACCGGCACTCCCGAGGAACAGGCCGACTACGACGCACAGCTGGACTTCTACTTCAGTTTGACCACCAGCCAGCTC
>NZ_LVCT01000096.1:0-6122 GCF_001647205.1 Rhodococcus sp. EPR-134 | reverse complement strand
CTTCCGATCGATCTTCACAGTGAGATCACCGGGCTCTGGATACCCGCCAAACGACGGGACGTGATCTACGTCCGACATGACGCCGAAGGCAAATACCGCGAGCACATCATCTGCCATGAACTCGCACACATCGTCATGGCTCATCAGAAGAGCAACAAACAGGACTTCCTCGAGTACCTACGCACGAATATTCGCCGGGTCTCACCGCAGCTGCCGGACTACATGATCCACCGACTTGCGTTGTCACAGGTCTGCTTCACCCGTTCCACCCACACACTCCACCCGGTCGAAGTAGAGGCTGAGGAGCTGGCGACACTGATCATGGCTAAGGCCGACGAGATGCGTGCCCCCCTCTACCCAGACGATCTGCCGGAGACGCAGAAGAACCTCCTCCTACGTCTCGCAGGGATGATGGGTTGGCAAGTGCAGTGACTCTTTACAACTTCGCAGGCACACTCGTCCCGATCGCGCTCTTGACGTTTGTCGCGTTCAGAATCCCGATGTGGAAACGGAACCCGGACAGTCGGCCCCTCACAAAAGTGTTGGCCGCCCTCGGTTTAGGTCAAGCCGCGCGCATCCCCGTACTCTCCGACGACTACGTCGATGTTTGGCTTCACGACCTGACAGGTATCTGGAACATTCCGGACGCCACTGCGGTTCTGCTCGGAACTTTCGCCTTCTGCTGCATCGGCGAAGCCGTGGCAACTGTCGTTCAAAGCCCGTCATTCAACAAGACACGCCACCGACTGTTCACAGCAACTATGGTCACCGTTGCCGGCGTCGGGTTCCTGCTGTCGCCAGCGACTGACACGCCGACGAACTTCGTCTCGCGTGATTTCCCGCCCACTGGACCACTTTTGCTCTACTGGGGCGCGTATCTGGGGACATTGCTTTACGCGTTGGTGTTCGCGCTGTACTACCTCTTCGGGTTGCTCAGGGAACGCAGAGTGCGCAGCGGGCCGCTCGGTCGAATAGTGGCCGTTCTCGCCGCAGCATGTTCTCTCGGGTTTCTCTACGGGATCAACAAATTGCTGTATCTAGTTCTCCAAGCCGCTGGCGTCGAGAACTGGTACACCGATCATGCCCAGACGATCACATTGGTACTTGTCCTTGGCCCGATGATCATCGCGGGCTACGCACTTCTCGTGTTTGCGACCGCGATACTTCCGGACCGGTTGCGGCGCTATCAAGCGATCCGCGCCTACAGCGCGGAATACGAAAAGATCGTTGCCACAGGAACAAACATGCTCATCCCACGCGACGCGGCCGTGTACAGCACCCGCCGCGCCGCGTGGAAAGGCAGCCGAACACCTGTTGCTACGCACCGCATGATGGTTGTGTTGTCCGACGCTGCGAAGGGCCCAGTCTCGGCGTAGTCGAGTTGTCAGTTACTCGGCGCGAATTGCATGGACAAGCCAGGTAACCGGCCCGAACTGTGCCTCGTCGTAAGGAACGTCACGGCCGATTGTCGCTCCGAATTCCTTGATCGTGGTTTGGTCCGCGATCACCCACCCGCGTGCTCCTACCCACGCAACCGGGTCTGCGACATGCGATTTGAATCCGATGCCCGCCGCTGTCGCCATCCCGGCAAGTTCCTTGGTCTGCTCTTCGGCGATCATTCCGGGCGCAAACGAGACGAACAGCAACTCGGATCCAGGCGCGCTTACCGCGGACAGTTCATCGAGAATCTGATCGTTCTGCTCGTCGGTGAGGTACATCAGAATGCCCTCCAAAACCCACACTGTCGGAACGTCGGCGTCGAATCCCGCTGCGGTCAGTTGTTTTACCCAATCGCCGGTCAGATCTGCGGGGACCACTGAGCGCGGGCCTGTCGCCTTCGCATTGGACTGTTCGAGAACCGGTTCTTTGAATGCGAAGACGTTCTCCAAGTCAACCTCGAAGAACGCGACGTCGTCGGGTAGGCCCAGGCGGTATGCCCTTGTGTCGAGGCCGGCCGCGGGCAGCACGACCTGGCGGGCACCTCGTGACACTGCAGCTTCGATTCGGTCGTCCAGGTAGCGGGTACGCGCCGCAACCGATTCGTATACGCGACTGGTGATGACGTGCTCGAGCTTGGCTTGTCCGACTGGCAGCCCTGATGCCTCCACGAGCGCGGATGCCAGCGGATCTTCGAACAGGGCATCGTCGCGAGTCGATTCAAGAGCCCGGAAGTGCGCGATCAGAACCGACGTTGAGGAGACATCTCCGGTTGCGTTGAATGCACTCATGTGTAGTGTGCCTGAGCCTTTCGTATGTTTTGGTCGTGAGCGCCATTCGCGCGGCACCCTCTTCCGTGAGCGAACTATTCGGCAGGGTACGAGAGATCAGCTGGCATCGCGAAGGCGACACCGGCCGGCCATCTCAGTGAGTAGCCGTCGAGATGCGGTCGTAGTCCTCGTGTGGCGCTGCCACCTGCACATCCGATCCTGCCGTCGAATCGATCTGACGGTTTCGCCACAACATTGCCGCACCACCGAGCAACGCGATCACGCCGACTGCACCTAACCCCATGGGCGCGTACTGAGTTCCCCACACGATCAGCCTCTTGTATCGGACGGCTTGTGCAAGCTGCTCGGACTTCGTCTGCGCATCCAACGCCGGGGCCATCTCCACAATCGTCACCGACTCCGGATCGTCCGCCGTGCGGGCGTAGTACTGCCGCGCGTACTGATTGCCGGCAACGATTGCCCCGGTGACGGGCTCAACCCACAAGTCCCTCTTCGCGGTGTAGAAGCGGTGCATCAGCACCTGCGCGTCCGGATCACCGGACAGCCCCCACACGGACGCGGGGAGGGTGAGTTTGCCTCCAGTGTCCATGGGGTCGATCGTGTGGGAGAAGTGGAAGACCTCGGTGCCGTCGATCTGGGTCGTTTCGACGAAGTCGATCGGATACGTTTCGCGGGCCAACGTGTCGAAATATGGGTAGGACTGCTTCTGCAGGTGGAAGGGGAACTTGAAGTTGACGCCTTCCGCGACGACTTCCTCTCCCGGTTTGTCTGCGTATCTCTGGATGGTCGCCGGCGGATCCTGGACCGGCATTGCTGTTGCCCTGTCCACAGTGACGCGATAGACGTTTGCGCTGACAACAGCAGCGTCGCCTTCGCGGTCGTCACGAGTTACTTTCTGTGTCGACTGGATCGTCACGATGTCGGAATTCGAAGGTTCCTCGCCCGTGACGTATTGCTGGACTGTCACAGCCACGCCGGAGTTGATCACCACTTTCCCGGTGTCGATCGCGCCCATATCCAACAGGGTCGCGTTGTTGTCTGTGGCCACGGTGGGCGCATCGATCGACAGCGGCGTTTTCACGAGTTTCGGTGCAGCATAGGTCGGAATCAGCACGGCCACGGTAGTGAAACCAGCTCCCAATCCGATCAAACCAAGAGCAGCAGCACGCTTCGTTCTAACAGTTGCCATTTCACTTGCCTCCCCCAACGGATCTTGAGCGTCTCGATCGTCATGTGCAGATCCGCGCCGGGCAAGCCTATCGAGGCCACGATTCGCGAACATCTGCGACCTTCTCCCGCGCGGAACCTGCGATCGAATCCGCATTCCGATGCTGCGGCGGAGGACGATCACTCCGCCGCAGCATCGTGGCTAGCTGGCGAGCGGGAGAAGTTCCGTAACGCCCAATGGATTGCGGTTCAGCTGGTGCACCGTTGTCGCATAGTCGAGAACCTCGTCGGTGTGCGAGATCAGGATTGGCGCTGCGAACAGATCGCTTATGGTTTCTACGATCGCCCGACGACCTTCGTCATCGAGATACTGGGTGATCTCGTCGCCGAATATCTGATCGGGCAACCCGCCGTCTGTGACCTGCATCGAGATTCCCAATCGGAAGGCAAGCCCGGCCCGCGCTTTTTCGCCTCCGGAGAGCAGTTTCGTCTTGCGGAGTCGGCCATCGGCAAGTTCCACGCAGGGAACAAAATCTGTACCGAGGTGGAAGGCGACGTGTTCTCCACCGAAACGTTGCAGCAGTTCTGTCGCGGCTTCCGAAATCTGTTGGGTGCATTCGGCGAGCAAGTCTGACCGCAGAGCGGTGAGAGCATCCGCAACTCCGCGTGCGACTTCGGCGACCCGTAGCGCTTCGCACTTGCGTGCCCACTGATCGCGGGCGATATCTGCTTCGTTCGCCACCTGCGCAAGTCCGGTGCGCGCGCTCGAGAGCACTGCCCATGCCTCGCTCACGGTCCTCTCTGCTTCGTCGAGCCGGGTCCGTGCATCGCTGGCTGCCGTTTCGGCCGCGTGAACGATCTGTGGATCCGGGGCGTCGACAATTGCGGATTCTGCGTTGTCGACTGCGCCGTTCGCTGCCTGAAGATCGTGGGCTGCTTTGTGCTCGTCGATGAGCAGCCGGTGTTCTGCCCGTAGCTCTGTCGATCGGCTGTCTACGGTGCCGTGGACGACCCGTGCGGCCTGTAGGCAGGATTGGACGTTCGTGCGGTCCGTCAGTTCCGGGGCTATGTCGTTGTCCAGGCTGGCAAGCAGTTCTACCAGTGCATCGAGCTTCTCGGTTTCGTTCTGGAAAGCTGCTTCGCCGCGTTCTCGAACCTGTTCGGCATGGTGTTCGGCTTGTTCAGCGCCGGTGAGTTCTTGTCGTGCTGAGGCAACCTGAGCGTCGATCTCCCTTCGCTTTCCGGCTAGTGCAGCAGCCTGTTCCACCGCTTTCGCTTCGGCCGACTGCGCGGCGGTTAGTTTCGCCTCCAAGTCGGTGATGAGCGCATCGAGATCGTTGATCGATTGACGGCACGTCGGGCAATGGGCTTGGCCAATCGACTGGCGCAACGTGTGCAGCGACTTCGTGAGCGTTACCGCATCCTTGCGGGCGGCGGCCTCGTCTCCATTTGCAGTGCGTATCGAATCGACAACTGCAGCTAGTTCAGTATCTGCCCGTTCCAGTCGTGATTGGGCGGCGACGACATCGAAACTGTCAGCTGCCTTCTGTGCCCGTGCAGTGTCAGTGATGGCTACAGCAACTGCCTCTGCTGCGCCAGCAAGACTCGCGCCTGCTTCCGTGATCCTGCGCAACGAAGTCTGTAGCCCGGTGATCCTGTGCTGCAGCTGATCCGGATCTACGCCAGTGAGGTTTCGATCCGTGACAGTTACGTGTAGTCGTTCCCATCGATCTCGAGCGTTGTCCGCGAGTGCTTTGGCTGCGACTACGGCGTCACGAGACTGTTGTGCGCTTCGCTCCGCGGTTCGCAACTCGTGTGCCCTTGCGTTGCATTCTTCCCAGTCTCTGCGCGCCCGCTTTGCCTTCGCGTCCGCTGCACCATGAGCAGCTTCGGCCTCACCGAACACCTTGCCGGCCTCCATCTCAAGCTCCTCGGCAGTGGTCACTGCCTCCGGCGATCCCACCGTGCCGTCGGCGACCGCCTGTTTGTCGTTCGCGGACTTGCGTGCCTGTTCACGGAGTTTGGTTACCTGCGATACACCGGTGTGTTCTTCGACGAGTGCGGTTACTTCGGTGGGCGTGGCCGTGGCCAGGGCGTCGACCTCGCCTTGCGCGATCATGTTCGCGCCGCGAAATGCACGGCCTGACATACCCAGAATCTTGGTGACCTCACTCGTCATCAATGTCGGACTCATGCCTTCGATCTCGACACCGTTGCGCCACATGCGGGCACTGGTCTTCTCCACTGGCTTGCCGCCACGATTACCTCTGCGCATCTCTCGCACGGTTCGGTAGGTGTCCTGTCCGTGGCGCCAGGTCACGTCTGCTCCGGCCAATTCCTTGTCGTCGGCTTTGTCATGCCGGAGGTCGATCAGGTCGATACCCGGACCGGGGTCTCCGTACAGTGCGAATCCGAGGGCTCCGAGGAAGGACGACTTTCCGGAGCCAGGAGGGCCAATCAGTGCGTGAATTCCGTTGGTATCGAAGTCGATCTGCAAGTCTTTAATCGATCGGTAGTTATAGATATGTCCGCTGGTGATCTGCATGGTCTACGTCCTCGTCTTGTCCGCGTGCGGGTGGAGCGAATTTGATAGACCGAACCTAAAAGTGGGCGGTCAGGCGTGCGGCACGCCTCGTGATCGGGGTTGGTTGACTCTTGTCAGGCTGATTCTTCGGCAGGGGCCAGCTCGGCCAGTGCACGATGCGCATGGGCGATGACGGGGGTTCG
>NZ_LVCT01000095.1:0-4136 GCF_001647205.1 Rhodococcus sp. EPR-134 | reverse complement strand
GGTCGCTGCCAGTTCGGGTTTCTGGTTCGGTTGCCAGGCGTAGACCACCGTCACCGGGTAGCGGGTGTTCCCACGCGAACGCCCAGTAGGCGGCGCGGCCGGCGGCTGCCGCCCACTCCCCTGCCAGTGCACGCAGGCCATGTCGCTGCCCGCAGGTTGTGTACGAAATCTTCTGCCGGAGAATGTATCCTCCGTCGCCACTGATCTCGGCGGATTCATCATCCCACCAGTCGCTTTCGGCGAGGCGTTCTCGAATGATCGTGTTGATCTGTTCGATCGTCTTTCCACGTGCGTCTATCGTGTCGAAATCGATCTGGGGACGACGCCACACGTACTGAGGGGTGACGGTGACCCTGCCGTCGGTGGTCAGTTCGAGCAACAGCCAACCTCGCGCGCATATCTCGTCAGAGAATCCTCGTCCGATGAGCGAACCCGTCATCCAGACTTGCCCGCGTTCGCGTCCGTCATCCGGTCCGAAACCGGGGATCGGACCCGGGGTGTGGTAGTCCGACAGGATGCTCTGATCCCAGCCTCGGTTGACCCATTCCTCCGGGATCACTCGCTCGGCGCCGTGGCGGTCATCTGCACCGAACAATCGCCCATCCGCAGAGAAAATACCGTGCGACACAAGGATGTTTACCCCACCTTCGATCGGTTGTGGGTCGACGATGATGCCGCGTTCTGGTAGTCGCGGATCCAGTCCGTTGTGTGAGACAACATGCAAGTAGAACGGCACATCGGGGATCGGTTGGTGCACTTCGTAGTAGCCGGGCTGCGGGCCGATCAGGTCGTCTACTGCTCGTCCCGGATCGGGAAAAACCGCCAAACGACCCAGGTCGGGTTGGTGCAGCAACGCGGCTGCCGAGACCGAAGTCCCGGCGCCGGCGTCATGGTTGCCGGTGTTGACGACAGCGGGGATACCTGCAGCGATTCGCAGGGCGTCGACGCGGCGTTCCTCGTTCACTGCCCGCACCGATGGGTGGTGCACATGGAATCCGTCGCCCCCGTTGATCTGGCAGTCCACCCCTTTGCTGATCATGTCGCGCTGTACCAGTTCGTAGGTGACGTATCCGTCAACTTCGCGGATGTTCGGGCCGGCGGGATGTTTTCGGGCCATTCCACGCATCCCGTATCCGGCATGTGCGCACCCGAAGAATCCAGCTTTCAGAATCACGTCGTTGGTCATGCGCACAGTCTCGCGGTGGGGTTGTATGTGTGCGGCACGCTCGTCGAGGGAGCAACCCGGCGGTGGCTCACGGTCCGTCTGCGCAGTTCGGGGCAGGATTTCGCTGGTCATCGTTGTCGCCGGACAGCGTTGTCACCCATTGGTGCGTCTCGGTGGGGCCGGGTAGTTACGCCCAGACTGGTTCTATCTACCGGTGACGTTCGCGTCTCGATTTATGAATCGGTTGGGGCAGAGGGCCCGATCGTCTGCCCCGTCGTGCTCGACCAGTTCGGGGCGCGTATTTCTGGCATTCTGCGGCTGCTGTTGATGGGATTGGGCTATCGGGGATCAGTTCTGGCCGCTGGTATGCCTGTTTCGTAGCCCACATCTCGTGGTGAAATCTCGGGCTTGATACCGCAACACACCCGCCGGACGTGCTATTTTTTCCTTATCGGAGATGTTGTACACGCTTGAACTCGTTTCGGGCACCATTTGGAGGGACCATGTCATCCACAGTTTTGCCTACCTCTACGCCAGGCCAGATCCGGCCGGCCGGCGTCAACGCGGGATCTTCCGCCCCTTCCTCTCAGCGGAACGTCGCCAGCGAGCTTGAGCGTCTGCGTGCTCGGCACGCATTGCAGGTCGCTCATCGCCGTCGCACTGGTCGACCCATCGCTTCTCCTGCTACCAACAGGGCTACGCAGGACGCGTGGAGACAGGCAGCGACTCGTGTGTCGAAAACTCGCCTGTGCCAAGATGATCCGGATTCCTTCATGCTTCCAGATCCCCCGAGTCTCGCTGCAAGCACCGAGGAACGGGTCCCCGCCGCCACCTTCGCGGAATTGGCTGCAGAACGTCGGTTTGTCAAAGCCCGTATCCGAGTGGCGAAGTCAGCGATCGCGGCCTGCCACGAATGCCCGCTTCTGCAGCAGTGCCGACGCGAGGTCCTTGAGGAGGTGAAGTTGGGTAGGCAACCGACGAACACCGTGGTCGCTGCCACCGCATGGAACTCGCGAGGCTTGCCCGACATGCACATCCATGATCCAGGAAGCAACGCTGAACTCGAACACCACACCCTCGATGTCCTCGCTGGAACCAAGCTGTACCGAAATATTCCCGACATCAGTTGGATTCCAGCGGATCTCGATCCGGTACCTACCATCGACGAACATCTCGTCAGTGATGTACTGCATCGCTACAAGTCCGAGGCAGCACTCAAAGAGCTTCCTAAGCGGTTCGTCACGCAGTCCCTTCTCGACCGGAAGCCAAAGGTTTCGGCTGACGGCCGAGCTGTGATCACTTACGGTGAGGAGCGCGAGATCGTTCGTCGCGCGGTCAAACAGCAGATGGTTCCGAATACGTTGGCTACGATCCTCGGTTGCGGATGGGATCGGGCTGCAGATCTGTTGTGCGCGTACGGCGGTGAAGTGCAGGACTACACCCCTGGCCCGCAGGCCGCTCGCCATCGCGATCTTTTCGCAGCCCGCGAGCGCGACACAGCGGCACGCAAGCAGCGGATCAGGGATGCGCAGGCCGCAATGAACTCTACTGGCAGTCACCGCATGTCTGCCTGATTTAGAACCGAAAAGCGGTCCACGCCATTGGCGTGGACCGCTTTTCGTCGATCAAAGGTCAAGACGGGAGAATTCCGCGCGCCTCGTCGATGATCGCCTGAGCGCTATCGAGCTGCTCGTCCGCCTCCTTGCGGGCCTCGCTCTGAGGGAGACTCGTCAGCAGCCCCTTCAATTCGGTGACCGCGGCGTCAGCAGCCTTGAGATCATCCTCGTTCGGTGATCCCTTGCTCATCGCGGCTAGCGACTTCGCGTGCTCTTTCAGCGACTCCTGGAGCGGTTTGACTGCGTTCTGCAGCAGTTTGCCCGTACTCGCATCCTTGAACACCTCCTTCTCGCTGTCGTCGAGCACCAGCAGTGTCTGCGTCCTTATTTGCGCCACAGCGCATCTCCTTAATGTGAGGCGGAACAACGTGTGCGGTCAGTGTAGAAAGCCCGGTTCCGGTGATCGTGGTGCCCGAGACAATCAGAACGGCGGGGGGTCGTCATCTAGGCGGTTCGTCCATGTACTTGTGGTGTTGTGGGCAAGAGAATTCCGGTCACGGCGTTGAGGCCGTCCTGCGAGCGCATCTGCCACTGAGGCGACACCGGTTGCGCTGGCGCGACCATCCACAACTGCTCGGCGCCGAGCGTGCACCTCCATCGCTGGATCGTCGTACCCTGGTCTCGACGGCAAGTGGGTGAGTCTGCCGCCCGTATCCCCAGCGGGGAGATGCTGGGAGAACTCGCGCCGAATCCTGGTTATCCACGCGTCATTCCAGTTCAGCCACGCCATCGGGTCGGTGACACTTTCCAAGAACACTGGGTTCGCGCCGAACGACAGACCTGTCACTGCGCCACCCACGCACATCCAGGTGTAGCGACCTGTCGCCTCTGGCGGTGGTGCGGCCCGGTACAGCGCCAGGTGGGAGTCGGAGACCCTGCCGGCCATGCGTTTGATGTCGGATTGGTCGTGAAGTCCGTATCCAACTAAGAGCACCGCGAGTTGGCGCCAAATGTCGTCGCGTAGGCCTGTCGCGGATTGCAGGATGAATGCGAATCCGATGCCGAACTTTCGCACATCACGGCAGTCGCCTGCGAACTGGTTCGAGAGCGACACCAATGCGTCTGGTTGCGTGCTATCGGCAGGTCCCGCGTATTGCCATGCTTCGTCGACGACGACCTGCACGTTCAAGCTTCCGCCAGCCGTGAACTGCTGTTGGCCTGCCAGTTTGAGCGTGTTGAGCAATTGCGACATGATGCGGGCTTTCACCTCCGCGGAGTCCAACAGCCGAGTCGCCGCCATTACGTCGCCCGTTGTGTCGGCATCGTTGCCGTCGAGGTTCAGTTGTGACAGGTCGGCGGAAAGGTCAAGCACCAGCCAGGGCGCAGGTTGTCCTGCTTTCGGGGCCATGACCTGC
>NZ_LVCT01000094.1:0-20589 GCF_001647205.1 Rhodococcus sp. EPR-134 | reverse complement strand
GCGACCACAGAGAGTGCAGGGCGGAAAATACAGCCAGCAGTTGCTGAAACTTTTGATGCCCAGAGGGGTCGAGCGCTCCGGGCGGAAGTCGATCGAGGATGTGTTCGGCGATCGGTTCGCCCTCGGAGTCGGAAGTGGGTCGATAGATGGTGCGCGCCACGCGATTCTGTTGCTCGGTTCCCGCGTAGATTGTGCCGGCGGGAAGAATCCCGTGGAGGCTGTCGAGGAGGTATGTCATTACCGCCTCTGGTGCCGATTCGGTCCAATCATCAGTCCCGCAAGCTGCTTTGAGCGCTTTCTTGTCCTGCAGTGCCGCGTGCAGCATGTCGCGGGCTTGAGCGACGTTCTCGTCTGCACTTGCACCGAAGGCAAGGTTCCGAAACCATTTCGATTCCTCGAGGAGCCGTAAGAAGAGTGGCGCGTCCTTTCGGAGTCGCAACGATTGAGACAATCGGGCCACGAAAACGGTGCGGCCGCAGGCTGTTGCGAGGCCTTGCAGCGAAAACGGCAGTCCGTGTTCTGTTGCCCACTGCCCCTGCGGGTCCAGGATGATCTGTCCCATCCCTGGCCAGCGAAGTTGTGATGCGAGCACGTATTCGAAGCAGACGGACTTTCCGGATCCTGTTGCACCGAGAACGGCCAGATGCCGAGATCCGCGGGGACCGGAGAAGTCCGGCAATGTGAACGGGATTCGGACGGAAGAGCCGCGCAGAGTCCCGATGTATGCCGGCTGATCGGTATCTGCCATCAGTTCGTCTGCGGTCTGTTGGTCCAAGAGCGCGACTGGAGTGCCTGTCGCCGGCGAATTTGACAACACCGCAGCGTGTTTCCGCCACTTTCCATCCCAGTTCCGGAAGACCGCTTCGACCTTGATGGTGACAGCGCGGGTGTCTCCGCTGTCACCTGACTGGTGTTCGATGGCGCCGTTCGTCGCTACGTGCATAGCTTCTCGTGCGTTGGCGGTGTGCACAGGATTGATCGTTTCGACTTTCGTGACCGTCCCAAGCGCCAACTCCTCGGAGCCGTTGTCGAAGACGATCGTGAAGGCAAGCATCGATCCGAGTAGCGCGAGGTGGTAGGAGCGACTGCTCAGATTGAGGACCGCCGAATCGCATGTTGAGGGTGAGCCGATAACGGCAAGGCCACCAATGTCCACAGTTCCTCATTTCGGTTCGTTGGTGCGGTGAGAGCGACGGTATCTGCGGCGATTGCCCTGTGCGGCACCTGTCTTCTGTGTAGGCGGGGCCGCCGAAAGCCACTGGCGCTGTTGCCGGAAAGTGAGAAAACAACAGGTTATTGAGGTGTGGAGTGGTGTTTGACCCTGCACTCAGCAGGTGTGTCCGCGTCAAGGGGAGGAGCACCGGAACCGCCCAGTTTACGATTTCCATCGTCGGAGAAACTCACACATCCCGTAGGGGCTCAGGCCCATGCGTGAACGTAGTTGGACTGCACCAATGTCCTGCTACGCAGCAGAAAGGAGCAGGGCGCTACTGCGCCCGACGAAGCGAATGGGCAAATCAAAGGGAAACCACCGGCGGGTCACTAACCGCCAACGCACGATCGCCACGGCCGCGACAGTGAGCGTGCTTGCTCTCGCAGCTCTCCCCACCGGGGTGGCTTACGCGGCCCCCCAGGGTGGCGTGACCACTCCCGGTGCCGGCGGCGAGCAGGGAACCCAGACGCAGAACAACGGTGGTGGACAGGCCGGTGTTTCGACGCCGAAACCAAATCCGGCACCGACACCACCCGAAGAGCGCACCTATTGGGTTCCGCCGTCACAGCAGGCACAGCAGGCACCGTCACGCCCGATCCCGACGACCAGTCCTGATGCGGACTACTCACCCCCGTTGCAGCAGCAAACGTTCCGGCCGCCGACCGCAGTTCCCACAGTCGCACCAATCGAAGCCCCTGTCGACGAAAAGGGTGAGCAACTGCTCCGCGCCGGTGACCGCATTGCGAAGAAACCGAATTGGATGACCGATCAGGTCCTCGACACGACGAACTACACACTCGCGGGTTGGGAATCGGATGCGTCCGGGTTCTGGCGTTCCGTTGGTGTCGACGACAACCGCTCTGATCGAGTTGCCGCGTCGATGGTCTCCGGAGCAGCGGTCGGCGCCGTCGTCACTGCAGTGCCGTTCGCAATCGCAGGAGGCGCTCTCGGCGGCCCGGTGGGTGTTCCCTTCGGCGCCGCTGTTACACAGGCAATTCTGCCATTCGCCCCCGGTATCGCGGCCGTTCCGGGTGCCACAGTGGGCTACACAGCGGGCGCTGCAGGTGGTGCTGCATTGGGCGGTGCAATCGGCCTCGTAGTCGGCGGCGTCGGTGGGGCGATCACTGGCGGGCTCATCGGTGGTGGCGAGGCCACCGATGACGAACTCGTCCTTACCGAGCTTCCTCAGCTGCCGGATCCGGACCCTGTCCAGATCACGAAGGACGTGTCGAACTCGGCTCAAGGCCTTGCGAGCACCCCGGCCGGTGCGGGCGTCGTTCAGGCAATTGCCGATGCTCCGGCGAATTTCGAGCACGCCAACGAGCAGTTCCGGCAGACAGTCGTCAACGTCGCGGGACAGCCTGCGCTGGACGTGATCGACCAGGCGGCTACGGCGCATGCCGAGGCTGTTGCGCCGATCAACGCAATGCTGACGCCATTCACTGACCGCATCAATACTGCGGTCGGCGCTGCTCAGCAGGGCATTGATCAGGTCATCGCTCCGTAGTCGAACCACGATTTCATCACATCCTGCCGGGGAGGGCGCTGAGGCCCAGCACCCTCCCCGGCCCGATCGGTATCGGTAGGTAATCTGCATGAACGACTGGGACACTCGGGGATCAACAGACGACGACTATCTCGATCCGCAGCTCGGCAGCGACGTCGACGACAGTACGTCCGGTCCGCTCCCCTCTCCGCACACGGAGCCAGTGACATTCACCGCACCCACTCACGCTGAGCTTTTCGACTCCAACACCGCCGAGTCCGAATCATCAGGGCCATATGTTCCCCCGCCGAACAAATCCTTGTACCAGCGAGCTCCACGCAAGCCCCGTGTCGATCCGCCGGTATCCGCCGGTATCCGCCAGGGCACGCTGCCGTCCAAGCTCCGCGACCGCAAGACTGCAGTAATTGTGGGATCTCTGGTTGTTGCCGCGCTCGCTGTTGTGGGCGCTGGAACTTTCGCTCTCACAAATGCTTTTCCGCAAGACAGCACTCCCTTGGCGGAGGCCTTCCCCGAGACGAGCAGCGAGGTTGCCACCATCCCTCCAGCACCGTCCACGACGCCCCCACCCACCGCTGTCACACCGCCCTTCTGCACCGATCCGAGCCCGGGGGACATCGTTGCGGTGACTAATAGCGTCGGCGACAGAGCAACCGGACCAGGCACGATCGCCGCATTCGAATACCACTATTACGTGGATCGCGATGGGACGAAGGTGGCATCTACTTACGACCCTTCCTTGCAGATGGATCCGGCAGGCATTCAGCCCTACATCGACAAGATTGCCTCTGATACCTTGCACTGCACCACAATTGAGCCTACTGATTCACCGGACAAATATCGGGTGTCCGTCGCGTTGAAGCCTTCGAACTCGATGCGAATTGAGCAGGTCGACCCGATGCTGATTTCTGTGGCCCCCGGTCCGGGCGGATGGATGATCACCCAGATCGTGCCGGCCTGACAGGAGAATTGTCAGGTCCGGTAGTGCCGGATCCCGGCAGGATGCGTCTCACTGAATGTTCTCGATGCTGCGCCCATCAATTGTGTAATCAATGATGTCACTTCTCGTTTGGCGAAGGTGTCGGCCTGGTGTTGAGGGAACGGCTCGATCACTCGGGTTCCGATGATCGTCTCACTGACTTTGGCGCACAAGTCGGCCGCCACGGAGTCCGCGACATCGTCAATGTCGGCATCGTCGACGTCGGCCGAGAGCGTGTACTCGATCTTTACGGCTCGCAATGGCATTCCTCGGGGAAGAACGTAAGTAACGAAGACGGGTAGCTCTTCACGCCAGTGACCTAGTAATTCATCGATTACGTGTGCCCACTCTCGCACCGGTTTCGGGGCATCGGCCGTCGCCTTCGCTGTCACTCGCAGTGCTTCATCGGCTCGGCGAGGTCGTAGGTACTCCCCCGATTGCAATACTGAGGTGGCCGCGATGCGGTCGCGCTGCATGTTCAACCAAGCCCCACTGCCCTCACCGAGTTGCGCCGCCCACAACTTGCAATAGCCAGATGCTGTGTCTTGCTTAGGAAGCGCTCGCAGACGTCCTTGCAGTCCGTAGTGGACGTAGTCACCTATCAGGGTTTCGGTGTTGCAGTCGGCCAATGTTGCACAGACCAACTCCGCAGTCGTCGGATCGGAGGTCAAGAGCCCTGTGGCGATCGAAATCAGTGGGGTGGCCAGCGACCCGTCCATCCAAACGACGTGACTTCGATCGGCGGTGTCAAGGGCTGCGGCGAGCTCACACAATGCCATCAACATCGACCGCGCCCGATCGGTTTCCGACGAAACTGGCATGACCATCGTCGCGGGGACACTCGAACGGAGATCACTGCTGACTCCAACGGCGGCGATCCACGTCAGGGCATCAGTTTGCTCGTGCGCTACACCTCCGTCTACGCACACAAGATCGGGTTCGTTCGCAGGTCCACGCGTGGGTGCAATGCGAATGGCCTGCGTTCGTTGTAGGTGCGATAGCAAATCACTGTGCTGCTGTTGTGGGTCGATCGCTGCCAGTAGTTGGCTGGCTGTATCGAGCACCGTGTCGAATTGCATAGGCCTCCTCACTCAAGATGATCGTGCACAGCCAGCGTATGAGGCTCAACTACGCAGAGCGGCAGCATCGGACGCCATCCCGAAATGAACTCTGACGTGCGCTGATGCGCTGCGGAGGAACCACGAAGACCAGTGACCGCTCTGTTACCCTGCATGTATCGGAGAAGCAGCATGGGACAGCTATCGAATAATCAACTCCTGATTCAAGTCGGCTGGCCCGCCACAACAAGGGGAACTGATGAAGCGAAGCAGACGAATACTGGGCCTGGTCTCGGCCGGCACCGCCTTGTCGCTGGTGACAATCGGTGTCACGGCAACGGCGTCCGCTTCGGCGGATCCAACCACCACGACGGTCGCCGCTATAACTTCGGCGATTCCTGACCTGGGAGACCTAGCTGGAACCGTCGACTGGACGGCAGCGGCCACCGCTGCAGCCAACACCGCAGCCGCAGCGAGCGGGAACGGACAGGCTACCGCGTCGACGCCAAACGTGACGGGAGATGCGATCACGGACAAAGCCGTCACAGCGCCCGTCAGGGAGGGTGTGAATCTGATCGCCGGAGCACTACCGCCGGGCGCAATCATCCCTGGTTCCAAGGGAACTGACGGAATGCTGACCGGTTCCACCGCACCGCGGTGTGCAGCTACCGTGATCACAGCTGTGCCTGGCACATTCGAGACGGGTCCTACCGCTGATCCGAATGCTCCTGTCGGCCTTCTCGCTCAGGTGGTGGAACCTTTGACAGCTGCTCTGGGAAACCAGGTGTCAGCGACATTCATCCCGTACGCCTCTGATGCCTCGGTCAACGGCACCAGTTACCTCCGGAGCGTCTCGACTGGCGTTCAAGCGACGTTGGCAACGATGGAGGATGTGGCGAATCGCTGCCCAGAGGCACAGCAGATCTTGCTGGGATTCTCACAGGGTGCCGAAATCGGTGGCGACGTGGCCACGGCAATTGGACAGCGGCGCACGAGCATCAACCCGGACAGTGTGGTCGCTGTCGGATTGTTCTCAGATCCGAAGCGTCCAGAAACCTCGAATGTTTTGGCGGACACGACTCAGACCCAACCGGCGTTGCCCACGAGTCTTCAGGAGAAGATCAAAGAGATCGTCGAATCTCCGTCCTTCGCGCAGATGCAGTTGCAGCTCACCGACGGATTCCGGTCGCTGGTAAACCAAGTCGCGACACAGGTCAGCGACACTGGACGTGCTGTTGCTGATGCAACTGCACCCACGTCGTCGACGCAGAAGTCAACGACAACCACGACTACCCACGCTGCCGTCCCCGACTCGGATAGTCAGGCTGTCGCAACGACGACCGCCCCGGAGGAAACCGCCTCTGTTGCAGGTAGCAGCACCAACTCGGCAGAGACGACGACCAAGCGTCCAGCTGCCGGTCAGTCCGGATCCACGACCACCTCTCACAGCCCGACCACGACGTCGAGCAGTAAGAGTTCATCCGCTGAGTCCCCCGGCGCTGCTTCAACTCGCGCCCCGTCGGTCACCGATGATCCGCTGATGCAGCCCCTCGACGACGGAACTAATCGCGACGGAATCAACAATGCGCCGGCGGCGAAGCCGTCGACATCGCCAAAGGCACCCACGACGTCCAAAGCTGCACCTTCCTCGAGTAAGACTGCGGCGGCCGGTAGCGAGACGAACAACACGGCAGATGGTGGGCTCGCAAGCAACTTCGCCAAGTCGTTGGCGGGGGACGGAGTAAAGCCAGAAGCCCGAATTGCGGTCAACGTCAACGAGAACCGTAAAGTTGATGTCGCACCAGTGACCATGGGAGCGGTATCGGGTGGCGGCTTGTCAGGGCAACGCGATTCAGACTTCGGTGCTTTGTCCGGGGTCGTCGCAGAAATCTGCGTTCCCGGAGACGTTGTGTGCTCACTCCCTGAAAACTCAGAGCTGGCACGTCAGCTTGTCCAGGTGGGGAAGAACGTTTCCGGCAATCTAGGTGAGCTCGCGACTGTCGATGGCGCGAATCGTATGGTGGGCTTGCTCTCGCTGCAGGCGGTCAACACCGTTGCCGACATCACGGGTATGCCACGGTCGAAGTTGTCCGCGGAGACGCTGCAGTCGATGGTTGAAATGATTGCGGGTTCAGCCATGACAAGTATGGGCAATCCCGCTGGCGCGGCGTTGTTGGCGAAGGGTGTATCGGCTCTGCCGAACGCGCTACCTGAGGTTTTCGCTCAAATCGCGGATATTCCAGCGATTCTCGCTCAGCTCCCTAATGCAGGGGACACCGCGATGAAGAACCTCGGGTTGGACAAGGTCGTGGACAGGATCTCGCAGGCCTTCGCGGAAGCCGGTATGACCAGTCCCCTTCAATTCGACAAGTTGCCGATAGCGATCCCCCGGGTTCTCGAGGCGTTGGCTCAGGACAACCAAGGTTTGCTGCAGTTGGCAACCAATCCGGCCGTGCACTCGGGCAACAGCCTTCACGTAGCTTTCGACACCATTCAGATTGCCGGCAATCAGGATCCGTACCAGTGGGTAGATGATTGGTTCAAGCGAATCTCTGTCACTGCGTAGCTTTTACGACGACTGTGGCCCACTCTCTGGCAAAGAGGGTGGGCCACAGTCGTTTCGTTGAGCGTGCCTAACCGTCTGCAAGTGCCTTCTGCTCGATCATGGCCATGAGGGTTCTGACGGTCTTGGTCTTGAGTTCGCTATCGGCGACGGGTCGCAGTCCTCTCACGATTTCGAGGAGATCGACGTCGTCGAGGTCGGTCGTCTTGTCGAGGTCGAGGATGTGGACTTCGTCAGATGTGGCGGCCGTGCCTTCGGAGATCACCACCAATGGGATCGCGTTTGGAGGGGCTACGTCTTTGCGCGGTCGATTGTTGGTTCGCGTAGTTCTTTTGGTTCCTGACTTCACCTGCTGTGAGTCCTCTGGCGTGGGTGCGGGATCTCGCTTCCCCGGTTCAGGTGTACCCGGCTCTGACGTGGGACTCGGCTCAGGTGTGGAGACTGGCGATGGAAGGGGATCGTGCTTCACCGCCCCACAACCCCCCGACTCCGGCGTAGTGCCGGGCTCAGGCGTGGCTGCGTCCACCGAGGGATCCACTTTCGCCTCAGAGTCCACAGAGGCTGACGTTTCCGGCTCAGCCGAGGTCTCGGAGTCCGACGTCTCTTCAACCGCGCGAGATGCGTCCTGAGGCGGTATGTCCGTATCGTCCTTCGTATCTGTCGGTACCGTGGCCGCTCGGGGCTGAGCGACTGGCACCGGGCCTGAGCGGGGTCGCCCGAACTTACTGGCTGGCCGGGCAAATGCGTTGTTGGTCATGGTTGTGGGCCTCCCTCGCCTACTCACGTCGCAGGCCGGTATCTAGGTGTGTGGGTCCGATAGAAGAGGTTTAACAACCACTGCCGCGTTGCGCGGCACGGATCCAGCACCCAAAGTCGAGTCAGACGCGACGACGCAAGAGCTGGTTCACTCGCATCAGTTCCTGCAGGATCTCAGCCTCATCGTCACCGCCGGCCGTCAATCGCTGCTGCAGCTGAGTCTGTGCGTGCAGCAAGGTCCGTCTCTGCACCCGCGATGCAGTGTCGACAGCGCTGGCAGCGTCCATCACCTCGGTGAATGCGATCAGCCACAGCAGCCTGTGGTGTTTATGCTCGACCGCCTCGGTCATGACCTGCGACCACAACTCGGCGGCGTCTCCGGATACTGGCCTGCCGGCGGGGTACATCACCGTGGACATCTCGACAATCTCTGCGACTGGGCGTGAGAACAGCTGATAGAGATCGGTCTTGAGTTGCGCTAATACAGTTTCGGCTGTCTGCGGATAGGCGATGAAGTACGCCGCCAAACTGCAGTCTGCATCAGTTAACGGCTGATCTAGCGGCGCTGCGTCTGTCGCCGGGGACTGACTTGCACCTGACTGTGTCGGAGACACGTCACCGGTATCGACGCCGATCTCAGTTGCCGCCCACTGTTGGTACTCCCTGCGGAGCACAGCGGACTGCACAGCTGAAAGCCTGCGCCGCACTTGTTCGGTGGCGTTCACCTTTCCTTCCGGAGTGGTGAGATCGAAGTTGCCTATGTCGCCGGTTAGCAAGGCGCGCAGTGCGGGACGCCGTTTGTCGGTCGCTGCCACCAGTGCATCAGCGCCTCCGACGGTTCTCACGTCGCACGGATCTGATTTGTCGCCATAGGCAGTGAAATCGAGCACGGTGATGTTGGTCGTGAAGCCCTGGCATGCTTGGAACAGTGCCCAAGCGGCTTTTCGTCCAGCTGTGTCGTTGTCGAATCCCACGATGATTTCACCGCCGTCGCCGACGCGGGACGCCAGCAGCTCGGCTTGGGTTCTGCTGAAGGCGCTTCCGGATGCTGCGACGGTGTTGTCCAATCCGGAGGCGACCATTGCCATCACGTCCGTCTGACCTTCTACGACGAATACCTGACGACGTTGGAGCATTGAACGACGAGCCTTGTCGTAGCCGAACAGCAGATCACCTTTATGGAACAGGTCGGTGCCGCTGGTGTTGAGGTACTTCGCTGGCGCCGTTCCGGTGAGGTCGCGTCCGGTGAATCCGACTATGCGCCCTTGCGGGTCGTGGATCGGCCACATCAATCGGCCGCGGAACGCGTCGTAGTGCCCACGTTCCCCTTCCTTGGTGATCCCGGCATCTCGTTGGATCTCGAGCGGGTGTCCGGCAGCGGTGAGCGCAGCGCTGAGAGCATTGCCGCCGACAGGGTTGTACCCGAGACCCCATTCCTGCGCGTGCTCGCTGGTGAAGCCTCTCGCTCGAAGGAAGTCGCGGGCTGCTCGGCCTTCGGGGAGTGTGAGAAGCCATTCGCTGGTGAGCTGTTGCGCTTTTTCAAGGACGCTGCGAAGTTCATTTCGGGCGCGAAGATCGTTGTCTGCGAGGGAATCTGAACCTTGAGGCACTGCCAACCCGGCACGATTGGCCAGCTCTGAAACCGACTCTACGAAGCGGAGTCCGTCGACTTGCATCAGAAAGTCGATGGCGTCGCCGCTCGCGCCGCATCCGAAGCAGTGGAATCGGCCCCAGTCGATGTTGATCGTGAACGACGGTGTCCGCTCGGAATGGACGGGGCACAGCGCTTTCACACGGCCTACGCCTGCAGGTTTGAGGTCCAGATAGTCCGCGGCCACCAGTTCAAGGCTTGTGCGGGAACGCAGTTCATTCAAGAACTCCGTGGAGAATCGGGGCGTACGCGGATTCTGCAGGTCCACTCCACGCTCCTACCCTTGTCAGATTCGGTGTTGCCACCTCAGCGTAGAAGAGCTGGTTCAGGGCGTGGCACTGGCCAAATCAGTTCTATCGGTTCCGATCGCGTAGCGCTTGTTGATGCCGTTTGAACCAGGCCTTCTGCTTCGCTTGCCAGGCGTCTTCGGATTGCTGCCAGGCGCCGCGCGATGACGAGAGTCGTTCGTCGAGAGTTGCCATGTCGATCGGCCCGGCTTTGAGTACCTCGACAACGGCGTCTTTCGTGCCGCCGACTGATCGAACTTTCTTCAGGAATTCTTTCGGATGCCATGCCGGACAGCCATGCGCCCTTAACATGTTGCTGGCGGTCTGGCTGTCGTCGAACCAGGCGATGATGGGTTGCGCGGGTCCGTGCTCGTCCTGCCACGCCCACCATTGCCGGACTTTCACCTCGTCCTGAGGCCGCGACCCGTCTTTGATGAAGTGCCGAAACATGATCGGGCCCGGGGGGAACTTGTGGCTGAGCAACCAGTTCCAAGTAGCTCGGGCGAACTGTTCGGGGCGGGTCGTCGAGTATGCGATCTGTAGGCCTGCGGACTGCAACATCTCGACCAGTTTTCGCCCAGCCCGGATCACCTTTGCGCGGCTGTAGGACCGGTGGAAAGTATGCCAGTCCCGATCTTGCGATCGCTCCGTGTTCAGTAACGGCTCGAACTCCGCCATCGACGCGAGTACCCCGTCAATGTCGATCACTGCGAACGCGCCGGGAGTGGCCGGCTTGTTCTTCCAGGGTGTCGGCCGGAATCGTGATTCGGGCTGTCGCGGGGTCGGTGACATAGCATCTGACAGTATCCCGGACAGGAAGGATCGCCTGCTAGTTGGGGTGTGTGCGGCGTTTCTCGATTGGTTGCCTGAACGTCGCTGTGGCGCCCAGTCGGTTCGTCGTGGGCGCCACAGCCGGATCAGTTGAATAGCTATGCGACCAACTCGGTGCGCAACCGTGCGAGCTGAACACGTCCGAGTCCCTTTACTCGCTTCGCCTCGGAGATGTCGAGTCTGCCCATCAGGCTGATCGCGCCTTGGCGGCCGCGGCCGGGGAGTGATTCGATCAGGTGAAGGACTCTCATTTTGCCAACGACGGCGTCACTGTCTGCGCGCTCGAGTACTTCCTCGACCTTCACAGTGCCAGCTTTCAGTTTGGCTTTGAGATCTGCTCGTGCCTTGCGCATTTCTGCGGCTTTCTTCAAGCTCTCGGCACGCTGTTCAGGGGTGAGTACGGGTAGCGACATGGGCTTCTCCCTTTGCTGGGTTGGGCAGTCGATTCACTGCCGTGATCCTGGTTGGCTTTTCGTATAGCCGAGTAGTTCTGTTGTAGCAGTGACAGTTACGGCGTAGCGGCACTGTCGATCGCTGCTCAGAGTGGCTGCGGGATCCTACTGATCGTGACCGCTGTGACGTTCTTTCCCCTGAGGAACAGTTTCCCCATCGTCTCGTAAGGGGAATATCCGCGCAGCGTGACGGTTCCGCCGCCTGCGTTCATCGCGCTGGTGACGATCTGCCTCATCTGTGGCAGTGCGACGTCGACCTCGACGTCGTCCACGCTGGTGGTGTTGACGATGGGGATGCTCTGTCCGCGCAACAAATCCCCAGCCACGGCAAGGTTGCTGCCCGATCGGGCGACCAACTCGATCGGATGTTTCGCGCCGTGGGATTGTCCGGTGTTTCGGATCTGGATGAATGCTCCGTCTGCACTGAATACTCGGGGCAGTACCGAGAGGAATCGGTCGAAATCGGATAGGTCTGCGATATCGAGATCCCAGCACCGCAAGCCGTCTGGCTCAGCGAGTGCATCGTCGAAATCGGGCATACCCGCTGTTTGAGCGTTGTGGATGACCGTCGTCGTGCCGTCAGAAATCTCAGTCTGGCAGGTGGAGTCGGTGACCGCTGCCGTCAAGGTCCATTGGTCTGCGCTCGATTTCAGCAGTTTCGCTGACGCGGCCAGTACTCCGATCCCCGTATACCCGATCGCCGCTCGCCGGCTTGTGCCGCCAATTGCGTTTAGCGTGACGGTCCCTGCGGAGTAGTCGCCGGCGACTGCGACAGAGATGGAGCCGTCGGCCGCAGTGCCAATACGGACATTCACAGCAGGTTTGGATCCTGTGGTCGCTGCGTGTGGCGCGAGAACGGCCAAAGCTTGTTTTAGTTCCGTCGGAGAAACTGCTGCTGTTGGTTGAGTATTGAGCAACTTCTCGTCTGACGAGTCGTGTTTGTTGGCACGCACTTTGAATTGACTGCCGAACCTAAGGAACCCATCGCTGTAGGTCAGCGCACTTCGGTCCGAACGTGAGCTTGAAGTCTCTACGATGGTCCGAATTTGGTTGTCCACGACCCACACGGGGGCAATGCGTTCGCGAGGACTCTTGGTCTCGTCTTGAGGTAACGCGGTCAGGACGGTCACCGAAGATCCCCAGGCATCTCGACCGGCGATTGTCAGGGTGTCTCCGTCGACGGCGATGGTGACGCCTTCGACTCTCTCAGGCAGCGCGTGGATCACCTTGATGGCGCCGACGACGGCCTTCGTGGAAATGGTGTTGGCTATGGACACGAAAGTCCCCTCGTGTTTGTAGTGCATTCTCCGATGGACTCAGGATCGCATAATGGCTTCCGGTCATGCGGCATACCGGCCCGTGTTCTCTGCGACCTAGATGCGTACGTTTGTGAAGCTCGGGTGCTGACTGCTACCGGCGGCGTTCAGATGGTGGCTTTCCACCATCCGCCGAAGTGCTCGGATTCCTTCGATGGCGCCAGGTCAGGTGCAATCACAACGAATCGTTCTATCGTTGGATACGTGGGTCCTCGTTGGCGTAGGTAGACCCTAGTGATGTTGTCGTCGACGACGGTTTCAGCGCTGGTTACGTTGGTGTCCAGCTGAGCCTCCCTGATCAGAGCTCGTGGATTCGACGATCTGCGGGAAGTGTTTCAAGGAAAGCCTTTTCGTTGGACAGCAACGCTGATTTCTACGTGCAGTCCATTCGAGTGCGCCAGGCTCGAATGGACTGCGCTCAATGGCACCGACTTGATCGGCCGGCGCAGGCCTGCGATATAGCCGATGCTTTGGCCGTGGGTCAGAGAGTCGTGATCCAGCACTCGACTGCGAGGCGGGCTGCTTCCTCCAAGTCTGAGAGCGGGACGATGACCTGGGCGTCAAGGTGTTCGGTGCGGTCGAAGCCGCCATCGGTCCGGCGAACACTCACTGCGGATCGGATTTCGGCAGTTGCCGAATCACCGCCGTCGGAGCTCAACTGCAGGTAAGGGCAGAATCCGGGATGGTCGTTCGATAGGTACAGCTCACGTCGATCTTCGGAGACGCTGAGGTCCAGGTCATCTGCGTCGCCATTGCTGTCGTTGGCGTACGCGATGAATGCCTTGGCGAAGGCCTCCGGGATTTCGGTCACTGTCATGGTCACTCCTGGTGTCATCGTGGGGTTAGGTGAGTGCCTGCGCACCGCATTCGGCGATGCGGGCAAGGCGATGTTGCTGGTCTCCGATACCTCGAGTTCCAGCCAAAGGGGTGCGGGCATTCGGCCAAACGGATTGCGCGATACGGGTGTAGCTGCGGCCACCGAGGACGACGACGTTGCGATGATCGAAGAGCCCTTGATCGATTGCCTGAGCTTCGAGAGCATCTGCGGTGATCGATCCGGGGCTACCCATCCGCAAGTCGTACGGCTCCACCATCCTGTCGAGGGCGAGAAGACCGTGGAGCGCTGAGAGGATTCTGATCGACTCTGGGCTGGTCAGCGCCCGTGCAGCTTTGAGCCCGAGCCGGTGGTATCCGCTTCGATACATTTCGCCTGCAGGTGATGCGACGGCGGACTTTACGGCGCCGCAGGGAACCACCACCAGTGGTGATCCGTCGGCGACGACTGGGGTGATGTCGGCTGAACCGGCTCGTTCCGTTGTCTCGACTTCGAGGTCGTGCGCGATATGTTCCGCGATGGTCCAGTTCAGCCAGTGCCAGCCTTCGCGCTTGGCCAGTGCACCCTGATATCCGGCACGAAACGCTGCCGTCTCGAATGGTGCGGTCCACAAAAGCAATTGGGTGTTCGGCAGAGTCATTTCGATACGGTCATGGGGCCGGAAGATTCTGGTGTGAACAGGTCCAATTGCCAATGGGATCCCTGCATGTCGGCCTCCGGTCTTCGGACCGATACCGGGCACTGACACGACGAGTCCGACGTCGTTGATCAGCGCTGCTCCTGGTGTTGGCGCTGTGAGTGTGGGGTCGTCGTATCTATATTTCGCAGTAAAGAGTGCCATCGGTGCGTCCGCCCGTGATATTGGTTCGTGCAATGTGCTTGCACCTGTCCTCAACACGCTATGAACGGAGTGGAAGTGTTGCGGCACGGATGGATTCGCTCGCGCGGCATTGAATCTGAGGAGCAGGTTCGGGTTCAGTCGAGCTGATGTCTTTACGTGCCGCACCTCCCACCCAGCCCGGTCAGTCTGGGGTCACTCGATCGACTCGGATCGAGTCAGGACCTCGACGACCGAGGCGCCCCCTCTGAAGAATTGGATGATTGCGATGCCTAACGCCTCCCACACGCCGACAGCAGGGCACTTCGCTTGGCTACCTGAGCAGGTCCAGTCAAGTCGATCCGACCCCTTCTCTGCGGCTCAGGCATTTCACGAAGAGATTGACGGGCTACCTGAACCTCGCGACTGGTCGGATCGACGGTTCTGGGGCGGTGGGCTCGCCCTCGTGGTTGTTGGAGTGCTCGGCCGCCTGGACATGATCCGTTGGGAGTGGCCAGCATTGCACTAGCGCAGGGTGCCTGCCCGGTGTGGGTTACTGGGCTGCACGCCGGATTCCTGCTGCATGCCGCCAGACTCTGGGCGAATCCCACAGGCCCAGTGTTCATGGCCGGTTTCGAGGGCAGACATCGCCTGAGAATGCCCAGCGGTTGAGGTCTACCTGCGACTCGTACTGCTTGCGCGGTGTATCCCTTGTCTCGTGCTCACGGCGTGTGTGATGACGCTACTGGGGCGATGTCGGAAGTCCTCGAGTTTCGCGAATCAGGCATGATGTTGGGAAGGTCTTTGGGGCAGGAAAGGCCTTGTTCGCACCACCGGACAGCGTCGCGGTAGGCGCGGATGGATCTGGTCCTTCAGAGGAAACCGACGCAGGGGGTCGTGATGGGTAAGGCGAAGAGTAAGAGGAAAGTTGTTGTGCGGGAGGCACCTCCGAAGCACACTCCGGGAGCTCAGCTGCGACATGGACTCGCGGTTCGGCAGCGAGCAGAAATGGCGTTGTCGACGGGGCAGCTGAAGCCAGCGCAGATGCCGTTGTTGTTGGATGCGTTCGACGAGGCAGCTACGCCGGTCATGAAGCATCTGGAACCATTTGCTTTCTCGGTGTGGGAGTTGCGTAGTTTCCGCGCGTCGGGAGTTGTCGGCCCGACGTTGAATGGGTTGAGCAAATTCTATGGACAGCCAGTGGAGGTGCTCTCTGCGAACCCTGAGCGATATCTCGGGTTCAAGGGCGCTCTGGCCTTGTCTGACGAAGCAGTGGACGAGCAGGAGATAATCGTCATCTATTGCGGGTATCGGTGCACAAGCGGAGCAACATTGGACCGGCACGCTTACTTTGCCTCCGAGGAAATGACGGCGCTGATCCTGGCGGGAAGTGAGGGCTCAGCGGAAGTCGGTGTCACGATCGCTGATCTGCCCTCACCTTCTGGTGTCGCCTATCTGACGCAATCGGAGGGCGATCTGGTGTTGCTGTGGAACACCGTCGATGATCTGCTTTCGGTTCAGTTGGTGCCGACTACCGGGGCTCAGGACTTCATTGTGAATCAAGGTGAGATTCGGGAGGGCTGGGGATACAGGTTCGGCGATTACAAGTATCTGCCTATCCCAACTGCCGAGGCGGAATTGAGTTCTCCTGAAAGTGATTCCCCGCCGTCGCTTCAGAATATCGGCGGGTACACCCCAGGGATGCCCGATGACGCTCCGGATTGGTCCCGAAAGGGCATCTATCAGGGCTGGAGTTCTGAGCAGATATTGGCCGTATTTCTCTCGTTCACGCACATGCTTCGACAGGGAGCGTTGGTGGACTCGTCCACGATTCGCACCGCGAAGTCGTCATTGAGTGGGCGGCGTCGTCAGCCGGGGTTGGTGACGTATTTGTCGTATCGATCTCGCAGTGGCGCCCGCGCAACCGGTGACGATGGAGCACCGTCGCGGGTGTATTCGCACCGGTGGACAGTTCGGGGCCATTGGAAGCGGCAGTGGTACCCGAGTGAGCAGCGGCATCACCCGATCTGGATCTCGACGTACATCGCGGGACCGGAAGGTGCGCCGATCAAAACGTCCGACAAGGTGACTCTCCTTTGACGGGCGGTGCTGCCTACATAGCCGTGCTCATCGTGGTTGAACGGGCCAAGGAGTCGGAGGAGAACTATGCGTCTCAAGGATGAGCATCCGAAGTTGTTTCGTCAGCTGCATCCCACTCGCAATGCAGGGATTGATCTTGGTTCAGTAACGAACTCGTCGAACGACATGGTGTGGTGGATCTGCCCGGCCGGCCACGAATGGCGAGAGACCCCGTTGCAACGTCGTTCGGACATGGTGTGGAAGCAGGGCGACATTTACGCGTGCTTGTACTGCGTAGCCCCTGGTTGCACAGTGAACAGTTGCGGGCATCGCCGGTTTCAATCCGGCAAGGACTCCATCTTTCGGGTACTCGGGCATCCCTGTGACAAGTGTGAGATCACCGAGCATGCCCGCCGGATCCTTGACGCTCACGCTGACGATGTGCCGACTGCGATCGGTGTTCTCGAGAACAGCGCGTTGTACGCGTTGTTCTGTAGCCGGGGCTCCGAGGTCGTTGAATGGTGGGAGCACATTTTCCCGCTGGTAGAAGGGTATTTCGTTCGGATGCTCTGTTTGTACGTCGCGATCGACAAGGTGCAGTTCCGACAGCAGCGAAAGTGGACGGAATCAGCGGTGCTCGGTGCGTGCATGCTCCGAATCATCAAGGTACTACCGCAGAGTTGTCAGAAGGCGATGTATTCGGCCGTACCGGCGGATACTGGACACTTCCGTCAGAACTATATGCCTGACGTCTATCCGCACGAGATCGAGTGGGCGTTGAAGAAGGCAGGGTTCGATATCCTGGACACGCCATTGGGTAGCGATATCAAGGATAGGGTGCAATTCCTTGAGCAACAGCGCTTTTCCGCGAACGGTGAGATGCCGCCTGTGTATCTCAAGGACAGGCACTACCCCACGTTCGACCACGTTTCCTTCGACCGAGAAAAGGGCGCGTCCGCGACGCTGCAACATTTCCGGCCGATGGAGTTTTCGCCGCGAATTACGGCGGTGCGACTGACGCTGGGCGAATCCACACCTGCCGCCATGGACGATCCTCTCGGACGGAGCTACATCGGGTATGCGCCGGACCTCGCACCGGAAGAGCTGTGGGAGCGGGCGCGCGGGCTGTGGAAGCTGCGCGCTGACTACGTCGCGGCGTCATCGACCGCCTTGGTTGTCTTCGACCGAAAGGTCGTATTGGTCGCTTCGATCTCCGGTGCGTCTTTTCATCGTGACGCTCTGGCCATTGTCGGTGCCCCGAAATCGGATCACCCGCTGATCGGGCGTCCGGATCCGCTACACACGCCGAACCCTTTGGCTCACGGCACGTTCGATCAAGGCCAGGTCTCGTGACGAGAAGTAGTCATACTCGACGTCTCGATGGCGGCGCGTTTTCGGACGTACGCCGAACAGGTGACGTTGGGTCTTTGTTGCAGTTTCTGCTCGCGACCCAACCCATCGGTGAGGTGCAGGTCGTTGACGGATGTAGCGAGATGCGTCAGCATGTTCGATCGCATCCGTTGCCGGCGAGCCGTGGCGACGATGCGATGTGGGCGCAGTCGGCGGCAGCTGCGATGGAGAAGCCGCAGCGGGCGAGATCAGGCTTGAAGTCGTCACCGCGTGGACCGAAGTCGCCGGTGCAGTCGTGGACGGCTGTTCTCAATGTCTCGGCGGACGCTTTTGTGGGAGCGGGCGGTGACGTGTCGGTGCTATCGACTGCCGTGATGAGCCGGCTCGGTATCGCCTCTGATGATGGTTCGTGGAGGTGGATCGCGTTGTCCTTCCCTGTTGTCGGAAGGTTTATGCGGCGGGTTCAGCTGGCAGCGACACCACTCGATAGTCGTGATCCGACGTGGAGTCTGCTCGGCCACGAGAGTTGGGCACCGCGTGTAGCTGCGGCCGTCGTGGCGGATGCTCAGCGAGGGTTTCTGCTCTGATGTTCCTGCACAATGGATCCGAGCAGTCTTAACTGCACAAGCAGCGAACAGGACGATCCGTCTTGCGTTCGACTGTCAAAGTAGCGGCTTGTCGATCTGTTCGCGGAGGATATCGCCGTGACCTGCGTGCCTGGCGAACTCTTGGATCATCAGAAGCAGCGTCCATCGCATGCTGACGGTCCCTTCTCGGGGAGTGTCCATGGTGTCGTCGAGGTCGAAGCGGGAGGCGATCGCACGTGACCGTTGGCTAGCGCGCTCGAACTCGGCGATGACATCTGCCAGCGACTCGTCGCCAGCTACAGCGAAGGTACCTTCGTCTCGTCGGGAGTAACCATCGCATTCAGATTCGCTGAGTCCTGCCCAAAACCGTTGGAACCATATCCGTTCCGCGGCTGCCGCATGTTTGATCAAGGAGATCGGTGTCGTCAGCGATACGACGAGTCGTTGCCGGGCATCGCTTTCAGAGAGTCCGCGCACGGTCTCGATCAGCGCTTCGCGGTTCCGGTCGAGCGTGTTCTCGATGATCGATCGCTCCGTTCCGGCAGTAATTATGTTGTTAAACATGGTCTTTCACTCGATTCAGTAAGATGGCCGGCCAAGGATCTGTCGCTCGGCATCAGGCGAGGAGGGTTACGCAAAACGGCAATTCGCTGGGCGGGAGAAGCGAAAGGCCCGGGCGGGCTGGGCGGATTCCTGGGATCGCCGCAACACGATGAATGTCCAGCGTACTGGAGTGCGCAATGGGGTGGGGGCGATCAGTAGATGGTGCCCATCGCAGTTCGGACTTCATCGAGGGTCTGTTGGGCGATTTCGTTCGCGCGTTGGCTTCCGGCACGCAGTACGTCGGCGACATGGCGGTGGTCTTGGGTGAGGTCGTTTCTGCGTTGCCGGTGAGGAGCGAGGAAGTCGTTCACGGTTGTGGTGGTGAGCTCTTTGAGAGCGCCAGCGCCGGCGTCTCCGATCTGGGCGGCGAGGTCATGCTCGCTGCGGCCCGAGCACAATGCTGCCGTGGTCAGCAGTGCGGATACCCCGGGGCGGTTGATCGGGTCGAAGGTGATGCGGCGTTGTGAGTCGGTCGGTGTCTTACGGATTGCCGCTGCGGTGTCGTCGGCGGTCATCGACAGTGTGATGGCGTTTCCGTAGCTCTTGGACATCTTTCTGCCGTCGAGTCCAGGTACTTCGGGGCTCGAGGTAAGCAGCGCTTGAGGTTCGGGGAAGACCGGGCCGTAGCGGTCGTTGAAGCGTCGCGCGATGACACGGGTCATTTCGACGTGTGGGAGGTTGTCTTTCCCGACTGGGACGAGGTTGCCTTTGCAGAAGAGTATGTCCGCGGCCTGATGGACCGGGTAGGTGAGCAGGAGACCGCTGAGGGCACGCCCGGAGGCGGCGTGTTCGGCCTTGACTGTCGGATTGCGGTGCAACTCGGCCTCGGTGACCAGGCTCAGGAATGGCAACACGAGTTGGTTCAGTGCGGGTATCGCGGAGTGGGTGAAGATCGTCGCTCGTTGCGGGTCGATGCCTGCGGCAAGGTAGTCCAGCACTGCGCTGTACACGTTGTCGCGGACTTCGCCGATGGCGTCGCGGTCGGTGATGACCTGGTAGTCCGCGAGGATGATGAAGGTGTCGACGCCGCGCTGGTGCAGGCGAACCCTTTCTGCGAGGGTGCCGAAGTAGTGTCCGAGATGCAGTGGGCCGGTGGGGCGTTCACCGGTCAGGACTCGGTATCGGCTCGGGTTTTCGGCGATGTCGTCGCGTAGACGGTCGCTGCGTGCGGTGGTGGTTTCGAGGGATGTCACTGTAGGGCTCCTGAATGGTCAGGGGCTGTACGGAACCTCGGGCTCGGCCGGAATTCGACTTGCGCGTGGGCTGCATACAGCCCACGACATGGTTAGACGGGCTGCGAGAGCAGCCGCCACCATGCCTGTCGGATCACGAACACCTGGTCAGGCTAGCAGTTCATCCGGTGTCGAACGATGGTGCAATTCGGTCGCGATGGCTATGGAGACAAGTTATCGAGCAAACCGCGGAGGCGATTTTCGGGTGTACTCCGACCGAGCATGTTGCGGGGCCGGTTGTTGAGCTCGGCGGCGACTGCATCGAGATGCTCGCGACCGTATGCCATATCCGCGCTTCCCGCCGACTACCCCTCGGCTCACCGAAGGCGCTCGGGCCGTATGTAGTTCATGAATCGCGGACAGCCTGCAGCGGTGAGGGAACGGAACGAGAAAGAATCGCCCGCAAAACTGCCACCTTACCTGGGCTTCTGCTTTGAGGCTTCTAGTGTGACCTCTGCCAACTTTCAGCGCAGAGC
>NZ_LVCT01000093.1:0-13968 GCF_001647205.1 Rhodococcus sp. EPR-134 | reverse complement strand
TGAACTCTGACGGCGGACTGCGCCAACGGCAACGTCAGGGTGTCGAGGCTTGGTAGCGCGATGGCGATCGGCTTCCTGTTCGATCGCGCCCGAGGAGCGCGCACCAGGGTGGGTGTGGTGACGGCGTCGGTGACGACGACAACCTGATGGGTACGCCGTTCGATGCTGTCGTACGGGCAGAGTACGTATTGCGGAGTCACAGTCTTCTGGAGCGCTTTCAGCCCAGGTAAGACGTTGCGGGAGAAGTCGGTCCAAGTCATGTGGGGGAGCGCGGTCAACGTCATTGAAGATCCTCTGCACTGGTCGGCGATTTGGTCGCCTTCACGATGCCGAAGCTAATTATGTTGTGCGGCAGCCTTTGTCCGTCACGCTATGGTGATGGACCTGGGGCTTGCCAAGCGGACGTCGAGTATTTCAAACACTGCTCGGACAGCTCGCAACCGACCGGGAATCCTGTCGTCAGTCGGTTGTTTGTGTCAGGCCCGTTGATGCTAATGGTGCGTTCTAGTTGTCGTAGAACAGCGAAGAACTCGCCCACTTCTTCTTGGGGGTGGAGGTGACCTGCACTCCGCTGTCGAATTCGAGCGAATCAACCTCATTGCCGTTCACCAAGAATCGGAACGTCAATTCGACTTCTACCGACGTGGCTACCTCCATGTAGTGCTTGTTGAAGTCTGCGTCTTGCACGTCCCAATCAACATCGGAGATCGCGAAGTCAGCCTTATGAATCTGACCGCTGCATGTGACAGTAGCCAGGAAGCGAACTTCGCCGATTTGTGTGTCGCCTTCGTATTTCTCGTGCACATCGATGCCCACAGTGTCGAGACGTGGGTCAACTTCAGTGACGATGACGGGACCTTCGAGGTCCGGAATTGTCAGTTTGAAGGCAGACTCGTGAAAGAAGTCGTCGGAGATATAGTCGGGTAGTTCCATGCCCAGTATGTCGTCGCACGCGCCGGGGATCGCAGCCGTTATCAGCTGTGAGATGTCGTCATACAGCTCAAGGTCGTGATCGTCCTCGGACAGTTCTGCGTGAACGGAGTCCAGCTTGGTCAGAGTCATGGCTTCGGAAATAGTCTTCGCCAGGGCGACCGCATTCGGTGTCGCCGCCTTCAGGTCAGCGATCAGATTCTTGTGCAGCTTCCCCGAGTCATCTCCGCTCCCACAAAAATCGTTGTCATTGGTGATGAACACGATCTCGCTATGCGCCGGCGACGCCACGGCGATGGCCTTCACTGTCCCCCAGATCAGGGCGTCACGGTATCCCTTGTCGGTGGTGTCGAATGGTGGATGCGCGCTCAGGGACCACTCGACCAAAACATCGTGGTCAACAGGTGGGATCGGTGCGATCTTCACACCGTGGTCGGCGAGATTGGTCCTCAGCTCGGCAGTGTGATCCACCCGTGAGATTGTCGGGCGGTCACGCAGTTCGCGGACAGTCGGCACTTCAGGCGGCAATTCCACTCCTGCGGCTGCCAAATCTCGAAGGGCAGTGCTCCACGACTTGATTCCGGCTTTACGGAGTGATTCAGCGGCCGCGAATCTGCGGCGGCCGAACTCCCGAACGACCACCTCCGGGACCACGAGCGTGAATGAAGGCCCAAACTCCCTGACCAGGAACATCTTCTTCCAGGCCACATCGTCCAGTCGCGGCGTCCCGAGGACGATGTTCGTATCGAAAATGAAGATGGTGGACGACGTCGGAGTCATGGAATCAACTCTTCCACACGCGAACCGCCCGCCTCGACGGGCTGTCATGGCGGGCGGTCGCGTGGTCGCTACGGTCCGATGGTCACGTGCGATCGATCAGGAATCGCTGGTCTATATCGGTGCGGTTGTGTCACACAGACGCGCGGAGGGGGTGCTTCTGGCAGACGGGCTGGCGAAGGGGTGCAGCTGGTTCCGACGCACCAGCGGGTGCGACTACGGGCGCTGACTCAGCTGCCTGGTCGGGAGTAGCCACGGATGCAGCACTGGGGTGGACGATTTCGAGTGCTGCCGCCGCGCGACTGGCCCAGCCCTTGCGGTCGTAGTCGGGAACCCCACTAGCCTTGGCCAGTGCGTTGAGAAGGATCTCCGTGTGCTCCGGGCTGAGCTCCACGATCTGCCCGTGCTCGTTGGATGTCCCGATCACCACCGGCCCGAAGTAGTAGCGGGTGAGCTGGGGGCGCAACACACGCACGATTGCAGATGCGAGCGGGTTCAGCTGCCCGTCAGCGGTTTCCCTACTGTCGATCCACATCGCGAGGCTGGTGTGCTCGTCGCCAGCGAGGGCGACAACGTCGACCGCAGGGCATCCGATCTCGACGCGTAGGCCGACCTCGGCGGTCTGCCGCCCTACGGTCAAGTCGACTTTGTCCACGTTTGCATCTGTGCCGACCCGAATTGCGTACATAACGTCCTCCAAGATTTTTGGTGCGGTGCATTCTCCGATGGGATCAACATAGATCGACGGCCTCCGGTGCGTGGCACGTACGTCAAACACCGACGGGTTTGCGAGGGCACGTTTCCACTGGTGAGGCTGCGGAAGGGGCCGGACAGGCGGCCTCATGCGACGCACGCACAACTCAGCCCGCTCACCGGCCGTGGGCTGGTAGGCGGGCTGAGTTAGTTGGTCAGACCGACGCGCTGGCCGGCGCCGGGACGGTGAACCCCAATGCCGCTGCCCTGGTTGCGATCCACTGCACGCGGGCCGCCATGGGCACCCCGGCTACCTCCGCCAGACTTCCGAGAACCTTCGACACGTGCTCCGGGCGGAGGTCGACGGTCTCGCCTTCGTCGTTGGACGTCGCGAACAAGGCCGTACCGAAGTAGTACGCCTGCGCGTCTTCTTTGAGTTCACGGGCAATCCCGGAAGCGGCGAGGTTCGGAGTGCTGTTGTACATGCCCTCGTCGTCGACCCACATATCGAGGCTGGTGTCGTCATCGCCTGTAAGGCCGACGACGTCGAATGCACGGCAGTCGATTTCCGCACGCAGCCCGTCACCGATGCTGCGCCCACCTGCGGTGAGGTCCACTCGGGATACGTTGAACTGGGTGTCGATCTTGATTGCGTCCACGGTGATCTCCTGATCGGTTCGGTTGGTTGCTGAAATCAGCTTGCGTGGAGGCACTTTGGGATGCGGCACCACAAAATCAGGCGATCTGGAGCAGCGTCGCCGGCGTTCGCGGCTCCGCAGGCTCTCGACCAGCAACGGGGCGCGGCGGCCAACCGGGCGCTCGGCCGGACAGGATGCAGTTCATCCACTCAACAACGACGCTCGCCGGACAGCGTCTTCACCTGAATCCGAAATCCCAGTACGGGATCTCGAATCCAACACGTTGACCTGCGCAACCTCTACCGATCTGGCATGAAGACACCGATCGTAGAGTCGTTTGGTCGTGTCAGCGTGGTCCCATCGCGGTACGTGATCGTTATCTGATCGGTGGTCTTTGATCCGGTGACCTGCTCAACGGCTCCCACGTTCAGGACGTGAGGATTCAGTGCCACCCACATACCCGGAAACACCCTGTCGATACTCGTCAAAATCCATCGACCGTGGACGACGGGCCGAGCTGTGGCGTAGTAGCCCAAAACGCCAATCACCAGACTTAGACCCCAACCCGCGGCAATCAGCGCGCGGTCGACGACAGCGAGTTTGCCAATCGAAAAGACAATCAGAGCCAGTACAACAGCGGTAACGACTCCAACTGACAAGCCGAAGGCATCGAGATTCTTACGTGGGCGACCCAACACGCTGGGCGCCGGTACGCCAAGATTCAAACGCCAGGGCCCGTTTCGTACTACTGAACCCTTCCCCGGTATCGGCAACTCCAGGGCGCCCAACGCCTCAACGATCTGCCCCTCCGTGACTGCTTGTTGCATTTCGCATTCGGGGCACACCCACACCAGCGAGGCCGCACTCACGGCCGACAACTCAATCCCGTCGCGAGGGCACGCCAACGGATCCACAACGAACTCGCTGTTCCACCGATTGAGCGCACCAACAGTGTCTGTGGCCGAGTCCTGATTTCCTGTAGCCATTTGGTTCCCCTTGCTCTCCATTGCCCAAATATGCAAAACCCCAAGCGAATACGCGGCAACGGCGGTGTGCACTCATCGGTCATCGTCGATTCGTGGAGGTATCACTCGCCCCGGACGACCCTCAGCGCCGGCTTCGGCGGTGTCGCCTCCTTCGCACCATCCAACGGCTCCCGGACAGGACAAACGCGCTGCCAGAGCGCATCCCAATCACAGGTGAAATAGCGAGTCAGCACCCCGCCACGGTTGGGCGGCGGAACCGGCTTCCCGTGTTCGTTCCACAGTCGTTGTCGTTCATCGCGCAGTGCCTCCACCTCGGACGTGAGGTGTCGGCGGCAGTAGCCGATCCACACAGATTCTCCGGTAGCCGGTTCTCGGTCGATCCAGACGGTGACAGCGGGCTTACTGCACTGCCCGCCTTTCCGGACCATCTCAGCGCAGCAACGCATAAGCCCCTGTGTACTTTCCGGGTCGTAGCGGGGAAGATCCCGTTCGACAGCTCGCCGGGCCCAGTAGAACGCCTTTCCTGGGTTGTCGCCGGTGGCTTGTTCCCCGACCTCAAGCAGGAGCCCGTCCAAGGTCTTCACTCGCACCCGTAGGCCGTCGTCGTCGCTCACTCGATCGAGAACGTGACGAAGGCACAGCGCGAACAGCAGGGTGTCGCCGACGAGGTCCGGATCGGAGAGCATCTGGGCAATGCCTCGGTCGCTGTCGGCGATCATGGTCTGGCCTGCCTTTTTGCCTTCGGCGCGGCGAGAACGTCGGCTTTGGACAGGCTCAGCCGCACTCCAGATTTCGGGTCGATCAGCTCTTCGACGATGTTCGCGAGGCTGCTCCTCAGATTGGTGGCAGCGCTGCGTACAGCGACGTGGTCAACTACCGCGTCCGCGATCGTCTCGAGCAACTCCTGATCCTCTGTGCGGGCCCATAACCACAATCGCTTCGCCACGATCTGCTCGTCGACCAAATTCAGTATCCGATGGATCCGCTCCGCCTCGAACTCTCTGGCACCGGTACCGACGGCTTTCACCCGAGCAAGCTCCCGCTGATCGCGCTCGTGCGTGCGTTGCGCTTCCTTCACTGAACGGGCAGCCTCGCGTTCGGCTTCCGAGGATTTCCACGCCTGCCAGCGAGCGAGTTTGCGCCAGGCGGCGCCAGTGTCGATCGGGGACAACTTCGGTGCGGGTCGCAGCACTGCCATCGACACCCCACCTCGCCGGACAGGTGGCGCCATGATGCCCCAGGATTCGGGAATTGTCAGGCCTTCGATGAGGGCGGGGTCGGAGATGACGAGCCACCACTGTGAGCAGTGCTTGGCCCAGTCGTCGTGTTTGGTCGGATTACGTAGTTCTGAGATCACGTCCTGCCTGCTGACTTTGATCTCGTGCCCGATGATGTGGTCGCCATTCGAGTGGGTCAATGGCGCCGCGATCAGGTCGGCCCGCCGATCCGATCCGGGGGCTGCGATCTCCGCCGCGAGTATGAATCCGGGTCGTTGAGCGCTCGGCGGGTTGTAGTGCCGGCGGAGCATATGCTGCACCTCTGCAGCGGTGAGCGCAACGGCCTTTGTGGATGCATTTTTGGTGGTCATGTCAATGCTCCTGACTGCCAATGATTTCGGACAGCTCGGCTTCGGCCTGCGGATGTTCGTTGTGGCGTCATTCGTACTCCACCACGTCGCCGCACCGGGAGCAGTTCCAACCGAAAAACCGTTCCCCAATTTCGTTCCGTTCCCAATACGAGCCGGGCCTGACGAACCTGCCGCACGTGCATTGAATCCACTGCTGACGTTTGGCCTCTTCGTATTTCCACTGCTCCGTGAACAGTTGATCGAAGGTCATCAGGTTCATGACTGTCTGACCTTCGGAAGCGTGATGTACGTGCACATTTCCTCGGTCTCGTAAACGACGGGGTGATCGCCAGCCGGCAGGTCGTCGGGATCGAAGTCGTAGTCGGTGTGACCGGTCAAGACGATGCACGTGTCGCCCTGTTGGCAGATCATGTCGCCGATCATCTGGTGTGGAAGGTCGTGGACCTGGCTCACTCCGTCGCGGTCGAGTTGGTTCTGGAGCTCGTTCCGTGGGTTGGTCGGGAGTTCCTTGCAGTCTTCGCATTCCCACCAGACTGTGCACGGTGCGCCGGGATGCTTGTACGGGCACACGATCTCGTATTCGGCGTCGTGCTCGTTGGCGGCGGCGCGCGTGATCCGCAGAATGTGATCACTCATCATTGTCCCTTTCGGAGCGCTTCGGGATCACCACGTCGAGGTGTTCTTGGTGGATTCGGCTGCCGACCCACGCGTTCGGGTGAGGGTTTTCGTTGTAGATGCGGGTCGCGTTCTCAAGGGTCGCTGGCCACACCCAGAGCGGGTCAGGCCAGCCAGGATGGCCACAGAACAGGTATCGCACCTGCACCTTCTCTTTCGGGACGACAACGCTGGTGGCCACGATTGCCTCGGCGACGTGGTGGCGCAGAAGGTAGGAGAGTGCGCCGGATGTGCTGTCGATCGGCGCGGACCGGAACTCGTCCCCCGTGCAGAAGACCTCAGCGCCGCAGGCGCAGTCGATCACCAAGCTGCGGTTGTCGAGATGTGTGACTGTCGCGGGACCGTGCTTGCCCAGCAGGTCCGCCAGTTCGGTCGTCGTGGACCTGGACATGGACTCCGCCTGTGTCTGGGCGTCGAGAGCTGCGATTGTTTCCGTTCGTGACCGTGACGAACGATTGTGATGCGGATCGTCGAGGGCGCCGGCTACTGCGGCCATCTGGTCTCCTCGGTCACCGGTCTCTGCGTAGTACATTCGCGATTCTCCTGACTTGATCGAAAACTGTTTGAGTGAACTGACTTCTGTGTGTCGCGGTCACGAGTTAGCCCCTACGAGGGCTCGTCGATCGACACTCACTGGTGCCGGACCCTCCAAGGCCACTCGTACGCGATCCCCGATCCACCGTGCAGCGTGGACGGATACCGCATTGCCGATCTGCTTCTTCACTTGCTTGGTGTTGCCCACGAACTCGTAGGCGTCCGGAAAACCCTGTCCCCTTGCGCATTCACGGTTCGACAGCATCCGGAAGCGAACACCCTCGTCGGTGACTGTCGCGATGCCGTGGTGATTACCGCCGGCAGTGATGGCAGCGAGCGGATGCGCATCAGCTCTGCGGGCCTGCGCGTTGCGCCGGTAGGTCACAAGGTGCGGGGTGTCGAATTCGGCGATCTGCTCGATCTGTTCCGACACGTACAGCTTGCGGGTGACGATCTTCCCGGGGTTCGGATCAAGGATCGTCGACGCGCTGACCTGCTCCGGTTCGGTCACGGTGAGATCCACGTTCCCGTCGCGGGTGAACACGGCGAAGTAGCGAACACGTCGCTGTGCTGCGCCAACGTCGGCGGCGTCCAGAAGCACGATTTGTTCGCGGTAGCCGAGCATTCGCATCCCGTCCAGCCACCACGGGTAGAGAGTCCAGGCCTGGAATTCGAGGACGTTCTCTACGATCACAGCGTCGTAGCGGTGCACTTCTGTTGCGGCGATGACAGCGAAGGCTGTAGCGCGGTCGATGGATCCCGCGTCGGCACGCAGTAGTTCCTGTTCCACCGGTGGTTTCTTGTGCCCGCCGGATCTGGCGTGCCATACGCACGACGGGGAGAACCATGCGATGTTCGTTCTCGGGAAAGTGCGCCAGTCGACTTCGCTGAGATTCTCGTTCCGGTGTTCGGTGTTGGGATGGTTCCGTTGATGAGTGGCGATAGCCAGGTCCCAGTGGTTCGCGGCGGAAACGACCGAATACCCTGCCAATTCAAGACCTGTTGAGCTTCCACCAGCCCCCGCGAAGTTGTCGCTCGCAGTCAGTGCCATTCGGCCTCCGTTCAGAACCTGGGACATGTTGGCGGGCGCCTTCAAGTCCACCCAGTTCTACAGATGCGGGTTCCGGTGTGCGGCAAGGAATGCAGCGGTGAGGGCAGCTGGTGTTGGCAACCAGGATGAACAGATGACCACACGGCCCGCACAGGCGGACAGCCTTATCAGGCCCCTCGAAAACCCTTCAAGACCTGCTCAGTGAAGCCTGGCCACCACATTCGGCAGCGTCACGACGACACGTCACGGCGCTCGAGATTCGCGACGACAGTTCCATCGCGAACTCGTGGGCGTCACCTGGCGAGTCTGTGTATATGCCACTGCTATTCCGTCCAGGAAGATCGTGGCCTCAATCTCCCACTCGCCCGCACGGTCAAAGATGCTTCCGCTCAGGGCTTTATCTCCGAATTTGGTGCCCGAGAACATGCACGGTGGTGTGGTTCTGTGCGTCGATGTACGACTGAATTACCTCCGCAGCAGCTCTGATTGCCCACTGATCGGGTGGCTTCGACAGGTCGTCCTGCGCTATGTACGCGGCCTCGATCAACGCGGGTGACGGATTCTCCGGGTCCGGTAGTCGGACGTAGACGGCCACCTCGACCGATTCACTAGGTTCGCTTCCGCCGAAGCAGCCGTCGTTATGCTCAGGCGCGTCACAGTCTCCGTCCATCGTGCATTCCTTTACCGGCTCGGGAACGTCGTGCCCGCGTCGCCTTAACTCGTCCCGGCCATGCCGAGCGAGTTTCGTCGCAAAAGGTTCAGTGCGGATCTCCACTGCCCGGGGCTTCGCATGGCCTCCAATGTCAGTCACGATGCACCCCTTGCATATCCTGCCTTTTCGACCATCCGCAACGTCAACTCCGCCAAGACAAGCACTTTGGTGCCATCGTCGGCACACAAGCTCATCGGCTGTGATGCGATCTCTTGGAGCCACATGTCCGCGATCTTGCGCCTGATTGACGTTCGATCCTCCGCGAGCGGCAGTGTGCTCTGTTGATCTGTGCTGCCTGTCACTGGTACGCCTCCGCTAAATCGAGCCGCCGAATAATGCTGTCGTCAGCGATGGTCCGAAGTCCCAGTGCGCCCTTGTACTCGATCGGGGATTCGAGTACTCGCGGATTTCGTAGGCGCAGATGGAAGTGACCCGGTTGCGCCCAGTCCGAGCAGTCACATTCGCAATCCCGGTCATGATGCACACTCGAGAGGTCGACGACACCGATGATCGCACCGAAGTAGTGGATCCGGGGGATACCACGGGGGTGCCTCATCGGAAGACCTCGCAGTGCTTCCATGTCGGGCTTGAGTGAAGCGTGGATAGCGACGGGGCCGCGGTATTTTCCTGCGATGTTCCTCGTCCGGTTCTCGATGTTCTTGTCTCCGTGAACGATTTGCCACGCGTAGGGCTGACGCACGGTCAGGATTCGCATGCTCTTCCCTCCTCCGCGGCTACCGACGGGGCGAGGAGCTTTGCTAGCTCGCGACTCTCTCCCGCGCCTGCAAGATCTGCGATTGACTGCCCCGAGACAAAATCCTTCGGCACCCGCACGGTTACGTAGGCGTGTTCTCCACCGGGGTTGCTGTCTGCTCCTGTGATAGCGCATAACATCTTCGATCCGGTTTCGGGGGGTACAGCAGTGAACGGCGCATGGTCGTTGAAGTCATTCCGCCCCGCTTTCGTGCTCTCCTCGGTGGGCACCATCTGCTCCGCGGTGAGAATGGGGTACCCATTCAAAGGCAGCCAGAAGAGGACTGCGTTGCCTGCCGCCAGGAAGAAGTCCTCGGGATCGGAACCATGGGCGACGCCCTCGCTCGCCTCCAGCGCTACTCTCCCGACATCGATTGCTACTTCATCTGAGTTGTTCAAGTTGTTCATGACATTGGCTCGATTCGTAAGTGGACGGGATGGGTGCGGCGATCGCTGGGCGACGACGTGCTGTCGGGCCGAAAAGCTGCGTTGACGGTTATCGTTTCGCTCAGCCAAGTTCTACGAATGAAGGTTCTGTTGTGCGGCATCAGATGCGGCGCTGACGGTAGATGGCGCCGGCCGCCGCGCTGAGTGTGTAGGACAGTCCTGAGGATCCGCGAGCGCGCAGCGCGATCAGATCAGCGCTGATGCACGTCGGGAATCCGATGCAACCCGGTGGCGGGTTGTCACGGTTTCACGGTCACGATGTCGAGCTCGACGAACTTCGACGTTTTCTTCGAGACGGAGATGCTTCCGGCGACCAGCTCACTCAGTCGCGCATTGATGTCCTCGTCGGACTCGTAGCCGTTGCTGAAGATCCTGTCGTCGGGGCCACGTACACCGCGCCGGTTGTCGATGATCGTGTACTGCACTGTCTTTTTGAGATTGAACGGGCTGGTGAGGATCACGAAATTGTTGTCCTCGGACACGGCCCGCACGCGCCACCAGCGTTTGGATTCGGCGAACTGAACCTTCGTGCCTACAGCCAGGGATTGGGCAGTTGTCATGCACTCTCTCCAATGTTCTGAGGATCTGCCAACGAGCGATTATCGCGCTCTGCGCCTATGTCTACCGCTGGCACTTCCGGTCACTGCTGGGAGAAATCGGCAGTGTTTGTCACTCTTTGCTGACTGTGGACTCACCGAGCGGCCGGACTTCGTAGATCGCCCAGCCTTCACCGACCTCGTTCTTCCGCTGTTCGGCGTGCGCCATTTCTTGCCGAACCGCCTCGAGTGTTGTGTGCACAACGCCGTCCCACAGGTCGGCGGTGTTTTCGGGGTTGAGAACCATGTACCCGGTTACGTCTGAGACGTGCTCTGAGGGTGCAGGTACGACGAAGTAGCGCTCGATGTGTTCGGCGATCTCATCAGCGGTATAGGCGATTCCTGAGTTGATGTCGGTGATCACGTTCTGAGCGAATTCTCGGAGTTCCGCGGGTGAGGAGTGCACCACCGCGGGGCCGGCTGGTTTTGCCGGCGCGTCCACAGACAGTGCCTGGTGCAAGTTCGACGCGCGCTCGCGGACTTTGTTCGGGCACATGGTGTTGAGAATCCACGAGATCAGTGCCTGTGCGTCGCCGACTCGTTCTGCGGGCAAGGCTCGGCCTCCGGTGGCGATCAGGTCTGCGACGGTTGTCGCGCTACTGACGGTTGAGGTGGTGTCGGCCATGATCGTTCCTTCGGTCGGGTGAACAACTTGTGGAAGGAAACCTTGGCTGGTGTCTGGTCACGCTGGGGCACTGCCTGTTGGGGAGTTTTCTGGCAACGACTTGTCCGCTGCCGGACTGGGATGGCGTGCTGGCCGAGAGTTCGGACAGCACTCTCCCTGGGGGAATGGGGGAGTCGCGTTTGCCTGCCCGGTCGGGGCAGCCGAACGCCCACCCGCCAGGCGTCGGCGGGTGGGCGCGAGTGGGCCTGTCGCGGGCTCAGCGCAACGGTGCGAGGGGAATCGAGTACTCCGTGGTGTTGTCGTAGGTTCCACGCTGCCCGGGCGGCAGAGCGTGCACCAGCGTCGTCATTTCGCTCAAGTCGACTCCATCGGCGTAGAAGTTGTCGAGGTCGTCGCTCGACGCGAGTACCCGCCCGCCGTCGACCGTGGTGACTTCGTAGACGTTGAATTCGATATCTGCCCGCAGCATCCCGGCCTCGGGCCACACATTGCGCACGAACTCGCTCAGGGCTGCCATAGCGATCTCGTCGATCTGGCGGTCGAGTGCCCTCTTGGCGTCGCACAGCTCGGTGAGCTTGTCCTGGAAAGGGGTGGGCGTCTTCGTTGTCAGCATCGCTGCATCCTTCTGTCGTGTGGTTGACGGTATGCCCCTACTCTCCGAGAACCGTTGTCCGAGTGCGGCATGACAGAAACAGCAGCCGCTCACGCATCGATGGGCCGGACAGCGCTCTCCCTGGGGGACTGAGCCGGACGCATTCACCCACCAGCGTCGGTGGGTGAATGTCGGCTTCTACGCGCCCTGGTACAGCCGGATAACGAAGTCCGGTTCGTGATGGTTGTAGTCCCCTCGCTGAGATGGCGGAAGGTGCGCGATCAACGTTCCGATGTCCTCGACGATGGGTGGCAAAGAATCGTCATTGTCGATCATCAAATACGGCTTGAAGAACTCCTCGTCGGCGAGCACCCGCCCGTCCACCGCGACTACCTTCTCGACGACCCATTCAGGACTGGAGTAGACGATCGCCGCATCCGGCCATAGGGCGCACACGTACTCCCTCATCGCCGGGAGCGCTAGCCTCTCGATCTTCTCGCCCAGATCGACATGCTCCGCGCTCAGACGGAGAAGCTCGTCCTTTAACGTGGCGTGCTGCTCGGGTGCAGTCATGATTGTTTTCCTTCCGTCAGGTGGGGGCCGGGCCGAGGTCAGCCGCCCCTGGGTGGTCAGATCGCGCGGGCGTAGTTGAAGCCCAGAAGGTCGTATCCGGCGTCGCTCAGGATGGCGCGCTCCTCTGCGAGCGTCGCCCATTCCCATCCGAGAATGAACGCGACTTCGGTGCCGTCAAGGGTGGTGACGCTGTAGCCGACTTTGTAGACCGTCATCTGGTCTTCGGCGACGTGGCGACCGCTGCGGCGGATGAGGTGGGTGGCGTGTTTGCGCGCTGCAGCTCGGCGCTCGTCACTGATCTGTCGAGACTCGTATGCGGTGGTCGTCATCGTGCCCTCCCAAGGCCGTCGGCGTTCGTTGCCATCGATGACGATCCGCGCCGGCGCCTGACACTGCGGCACTGAGCCACACGCGAGATCCTTTGTCCCCCTGACAACATCGACTGGGTTTGCCGATACGCGACACCCCGAGCCGGACAGCTCTCTCCCCGGGGGAAGGGGGCCTGCCGGGATAGGCAGGAATCCAGCCCATCCCGGGAGGAGGGTCAGGAAGCATCACCACTCGGCAACTGGCCGACAGCGAACAGGACCGGGTGAACGCCGGGCGCGCAGCGACGAGATAGTCGCGCCACGCCCAACGCGACTATTGGCCGCCGCACTGGTCGACCGCGCCCGACCACGAATCGGCGTCAGCCGACCTCGTCGACTGGCCACGGACCTATTGCTGAGCTGAGCTGAGTTCAACTCGACCCGCCCACAACGGCCACGGAACTACATACCGGGTGAAATTCTTTGTCCCCCCGCTGCCCTCGTTGGAAACAGCACCCACACCATTCGAAAGCGGACAGCTCTCTCCCTGGGGGAGTGGGGGAGCCGACGGTCAGGCGTCGCCGGGGAGGTACCCGGCGGCCGCGGTGAAGGCGATGCCGGCCGCGGCTTCATCCCGCACACCTTCCGGACCGGCACCAGTCTCGGCCGCCACAACAGCTTCCTTCGCTGCAGCCAACGCTGCGTGCCCGACCGCCCGGACTCGAGTCTGGATCTGACGTGGATCGGTCTCGTCGACCAGGTGCGCACGCCGAGCCGCAGCCGCCGCCAGATCAGCTCCGTTTGCGGCGGCCTGCCGGACGCTGGCGAGTCGCCATGCCCCGGTATGCCCTGCCCCAGGGGGTGTCTCGATTCGCGTCCCCTCCCACGAGGCGCTACGGCGGCTCTCCGAACGGGCCTCGAAACGCATGACCCGTTCAGTCAACGACTGCCGCGTAACCCCACCGAAGACGCCGCTGATCTCATCCCACGACACCCCGACCTCGCGGGCGTTGACGATCGCCGCCGCCGAACGATCCCGAGCTGTCTCCATCCGTTCCCGCAGCGCCGACTCCTGCTTGACCGCATCGGTCAGCGCGCCCACGGCCTTGCCTCGGGCCACATCCGACAGGTCGGTGCGAATCTCAACCACGCCAGCATCATCTCCTCGTAACCGGTGGGCCCTGGACATCACGCGACGGCGCAGGGTGCACATGCACAATCCCACCCCCGGTTCCGGTCACCCACGGACCGTAACGGACGCACCATCGTCGCAGCCCACGTTGATGATCGGCTCCTGTCACCACGATCTCTGCAGCTGTCGGACCTCACGCCACGCGCGCGTTCACATGACGCCGGCGACCGGGCACCCCCAACCTCACGCTCGGAGCGCGGCGCCCACCGACCACCCATCCGGACGAGCAACCTCAACCGCGAGAAACTCTGTCCCCCCACTGACCTCACAACATCACCCCACCCACCGACTCCCACCT
>NZ_LVCT01000092.1:0-16766 GCF_001647205.1 Rhodococcus sp. EPR-134 | reverse complement strand
GTAGATCTCCTCGGCCTGCTCGGGGCCGACCTTGATCATGTTCTTGAGGTCGCCACCGGCGAAGAAGGTCTTCTTGCCGGAAGTGATGACGGCACCGGTGATGGAGTCCTTCTCGGCGACCAGACGGTCGACGGTGGCCTTCATCGACGCGATGTACGCGTCGTTCATGGTGTTTGCGCCCTGGTTGGGATCGTTGATGGTGAGCACGACGATGCCGTCGGCGTCCTGGTCCCAGTTGATGATGTTCTGATCAGTCACTTTGCTTGACTCCTGGTAAGCCTCGTTGGAAGGACGGACGCCGCGTCAGACGCGCTCGATGATGGTGGCAACGCCCATACCGCCGCCGATGCACAGGGTGATGAGGGCGCGCTTGCCGCCATGACGCTCGAGCTCGTCGACCATCGTTCCGGTGATCATCGCGCCGGTTGCACCGAGCGGGTGACCCATGGCGATCGCGCCACCGTTGACGTTGAGCTTCTCGTCCGGGATGTTCAGGTCCTTCTGGAACTTCAGGACGACGGAAGCGAATGCCTCGTTGATCTCGAAGAGGTCGATGTCGTCGACCGTCAGGCCGGCAGCTGCCAGAACCTTCTTCGACGCCGGCGTCGGGCCGGTGAGCATGATGGTGGAGTCGGCGCCGCTGGTGGCGGTGGCGACGACGCGAGCGCGCGGCGTCAGACCCATGTCCTTGCCGGCCTGCTCGCTACCGACGAGCACGAGGGCAGCGCCGTCGACGATTCCCGAGCTGTTGCCGCCGTGGTGAACGTGGTTGATCTTCTCGACCCAGTGGTACTTCTGCAGCGACACGGCGTCGAATCCGCCGATTTCACCGATCACACCGAACGCGGGAGCCAAGCCGGCGAGGTTCTCTGCCGTGGTGCCCGGACGCATGTGCTCGTCGTTGTCGAGGATGGTGATGCCGTTGATGTCCTTGACCGGCACTACCGACTTGGCGAAGTATCCGCCGGTCCACGCCTTGGCGGCGAGGTCCTGCGAGCGCACGGCGTATGCGTCGACGTCGTCACGCGAGAAGCCCTCGATGGTGGCGATGAGGTCTGCGCCGACGCCCTGCGGCACGAAGTAATTGTCGTAGTTGGTGGCGGGGTCGAGTGCCCACGGTCCACCGTCGGATCCCATCGGAACGCGGGACATCGACTCGACGCCACCGGCGATCACCAGTTCGTCCCAGCCGGACCGAACCTTCTGAGCAGCCATGTTCACGGCCTCGAGGCCGGAAGCGCAAAAACGGTTGAGCTGAACGCCGCCGACGGTGTCGGGCAGTCCCGCATCGTTGACTGCAACGCGGGCGATGTCCATTCCCTGATCGCCAACGGGGGTGACGACGCCCAGGATGAGGTCGGAGATCCGGTCCTCGTCGAGGTCGGGAAAGCGCACGCGCAGTTCCTGGATCAGACCCGTGACCAGCGAGATCGGCTTGACCGAGTGCAACGACCCGGTCTTCTTGCCGCGGCCTCGCGGGGTACGGATGGCTTCATAAATGAATGCCTCTGTGGTCACTGTGAGGTGTTCCTTCCGTGTAATTCGTCGAACCGGTCTGCAGATCGTCCGCGCCACCTTCGGTGGTGGCGCATGGCCGAGGTACAGACCTCAGCCCTTTCACTGTAGAACGTGTTCCAAATTCATGGGAAGGACCGAAGCGATCCTGCTAGGTGACCGAGGTGATCAGGTGCGCGAACGCCTGCCCGCTTCGGTTCATTTCGGGTGCGCCCCCGGAAGCACTCACGGCACGATGCGATACGGCAACATCATGTCGTGATCTTCGTGATCGAGTAGATGGCAATGCCACACGTATCCCTGGAGTCGACCAGAATCAGCCATATCGTGGCGCCCACCGCCCGTCATCCCACTACCCGTCATCACACCGCTCGGAAGACGATCGAACATCGCGTCGGGATCGAAACCCAGCTCATCCACGGTGGGGAATCGCACGATGATCCGGGTGACGGTGCCGCCGTCCACCCTGACGGTGTCCTTCATCCCCGCTTCCCACGGCGCCGGCGCGATCATCGGCCCCGCCTCGAACCCGTCGGGCGACGGAGTCCACTTGTTGCCGATCACCGGCTGCGGATGGCGGATCAAGTACTCCAGCGTCCGCATCGGTGTTCTGCCGAGAATCCGGAAATTCACCAAGTGCAGGTGTATCGGATGCGGGTCCGGCGTGGTGTTGACGATGTTCCACTGCTCGACGGTGCCTTGCCGCGGCCTCTCGACGTCCGTGGTGCTGAACGTCAGGTTGTTCAACGTCATCTGAGCCGGTGGATTCCGCAGTTCCAGTTGCTGGCTCACCGTCACCGTGCGAATTACCGTCGGCTGCTCCAACGGGGCGAGAACGTCACGTTGTCGGCGCCCACCGCGCAGTTGCGACGGAACACCACCGGTGAATCCGCGCCTGGCGTCACCGCGGAACCGGCAGAACAGCGGCATAGTCACTTCACCGATGACAGCGGCGGGCAGCGGGGGCGCCTCGTCGTTGCGAAGCTCCACCGTCGAACCCTCCGACAGTCCGGTGAAATCGACGAGGAGGTCGTACCGCTCCCCCGGTGCGCAGCGGAAGGCATTGACCGCGACGGGCGCGTCGAGCATTCCGGCGTCGTTGCCGATGACCCAGAACGTCATCATGTTCGAGAAGTGAAGATTCCACACACTTGCCGACGACGCATTGACGATGCGGAAGCGGTAAAGGCCCCGAGCCACAGACAGTTCCGGCCACACCTTGCCGTTGACCAAGCCGACGTCGCCCACCGCGCCGCCTTCCCACGATCCTTCCGGGATCAAGATGGTGGATCGGCCGTTCTGGGCGCCTGTCGGCGTGAAGATCTTCTCCTGCAGGATCAACGGGATCTCGAATTCCTCGGCCGGCAACCCCAACGGATTTCCCAGTTTGCCGGTGTCGAATTCATCCCTGATCAGATAGTTGCCGATCAGACCGGCGTAGACGTTGAGCCGGGTGATGCCCATCGCATGATCGTGATACCAGAGGTGGGCGGCTTCCTGACCGTGCAAAAAGTGATGCATCGCAGCCTGTCCCGGCATCACCAGCAGTTCCGGGTGGCCGTCGCTCTCAGGTGAAGTGACTCCACCGTGCAAGTGCAACGACGTCGGCGGGTGCGCACGAAAGTCGGCCTGCATTCCGTGCAGCGTCATATCCATGTCCGCTGCCAACGGATGTCCGGTCAGATCGTTCTCGAACGTCAACATGATCGGCTCGCCGGAATGCGCCTCGACGGTAGGGCCCAGATAACCGCCACCGATCTCTCCGCTGCGGTACGACAGTGCTGGGGACGAGGGAAAATCCCGATGAAAGGCATGTTGCCCCACTTGCGCTGTCAGTGTGATCTCGTTTCCGGAAAGCGTTGACAACGAATGTAGTTCGTCACAGAACGGCTCGAACTCCGGCGAATGAAAAATCAACGGAGACTCGATATCCACACTCCCCGCCGGAGCAGCACCTGCCTTTGCACCCAAAGCAACAGCCGCTGTGCCGACTACCGACCCTTTCAGAACCGATCTTCTGGAAACCCCGATACCCATACATTCCCCTCCCCATCGAAACGGGTTGCGTTCTCCCGCAAGGAAAACGCAACCCGTCTCTCCACTTCGATCTCGGAAAATCCCCCGCCTACTTTCCGTCGATCGCCTCCAGCACCGAATCGATCAGCGACTGTGGAAGTTTCGACGGCGGAGAGATTTCCAGTTCTCCCGGAGCGCCCGGCATCGTCCAGACAGTTCTGTGCCGAGCGATCGCGAGCTTCTCCCGTGATCCGTCCTCATTGACCTTGAAGTACTCGAACTCGAGGTCGATCCCCCTCTCGTAGAGGGCAGACAAGGACATCGTGACCAGGACGTCGTCGAACGGCATGACCTCGCGCAGATGCTCAACCCTGGTGTGCACACAACGAAGTTCCCCGAGAGCGCCTCTGGCCGCCATGGCCTCACGCTGAGAACGGACCAGGAACTTGTCCCGAACCCTCGACTGCCAGATGTAATAGTTGCCGAAGTAGATGTTGCCCACGACGTTTCCGTCCCGCAACGTCGTCGAGAACACCTCGGATTCGAGCAGGTACGGATTGCGCGGCACCATCGGAGCCGAGCGGATCACGGAACCACGATCGACGTTCTTCGGTTCGGTGGGAACAGCGATGTTCTTCGTCCCCGTCGGAATCGTCATCGGCTCGATGAAATCGTGGAAGTACTGCGGCATCGGCCGTGCCGCCACCACACCGTGGGAGAGGATTTCCACCCACGTCGTCTGCATCGCACTCCACCCGATGTGAGTGCGCGTCTCGCCGTCGACCCGGCACCATTCGACATGCAGATTGGTGGTTGCCCGATCCGGACCGGTGAGCTCGGTGATCCAGATCGTCCCCTCGACAATGTCGTCGGTGTACAGGTTCGCATCGATGAACACCTCGGAGTTGTTGGTCACCATGCCCCAACGACCCGTCGCCATGTCCTCCACGATCTGCTTCGAGATCGGTCCGGTTCCCCTCTCTCGCAAAGCGCCCAACCACAGCGCGAAGCTCGCGAACCCCACTGATCCACCGACGTTGCACGCGTCCCGGAACCCGACGGGGAACCGGATCGACACCGCCGGATAGCCGCTCCGGGCCACCACATGCACGTCGGAGCCGTAGGCCATCGGATCGAACTGCGCGAGAGACTTCGCCGACAACGGTCCGGAGTCGAACTGCGGTGCCGGGTCCTGCGCCGGTTCCTCCGCATCCTCCTCATGAGTCACAAACGCGAGAATCCGCTCCTCGTTGTCCGTCAACAGAGCTGGAAAAGTCAGAACCACCACGCTTCCCTCTGCGCCGCCGCGGAAGGTCACTGCGTCGTCCTCCCTGGCGCCCATCGCCAGAGAAACCGACATCTGCCCCGTGGCCTTTCGGATCGCCTCGGCCGCCGCCCACAGCCTGGTTCCCGCACGATCGAGTGATTCGCCGCCCGCGATCAACTCGTCCAGCAGCGGAATCCGCGCCGAACCCAGAAGCGCCTTCCACTGCATGACGGTTCGGGCGCGAATCGGTTCGATGTCACATCCCTGAGGCCAGTCGCCGGCCGAACTGAGTGACTTACTGCCGTCGTGCGAGAGCGAGACATCCACAGAGGGTGGAATATCACCGACGACGACGGGCTTTCCGGTTTCCTGCCATTCGATGGCAAAGGCATTACTCATTTGATCACCACATCCTCATCGAGATGAATGTTCACGGCCGCCTCGGCGATCGGTTTCTCCTGCTCGTGGCGTTCCGACTTGGTCAACTCGTGAATCCCCGGGGTATGCGCGACCACAACCCGCGGGCTCTTCACTCCCAACGCCCGGCTGTGTTGCGCGAGCTTGTCGAGAATGATCTGTGCGTCGCGCGCAGTCGGATCCGCGATTTCCTCAGCCGTAGGACGGCTTTCGTCGTGGGAGAGAATCTGGGAGCGATATCCCTCGAGCTGCATCACCACTCGTCCGTCCTTCACCACCGCCACGTCGGCTTGCATGTGGGTCTCGGTCTGCACCTTGTCGTAGGCGTACGCGGTGAACGAACGAGCCTCGAATCGTCCGTCGTACATGTCGATTCGCGCAATGTTGACCGGAAGGCAGATCTCCCGCGGAACCATGATCTGACCCGATTGGAGCAGGGAATCGAGGAAGTAGGGCCCACCGAGGAGGTGCTGCTTACGGTCGGCTCGCGAAATAGCGCTGAAGAGAATGTGCTCGGAATCGAGGCTCGAGATCTCTTCGAGTCGGCGGAAATCGCCCTCCTGGAACAGCAACCACGAGTAGAGATCGTCCAACGGATCGATGTCGAGCACCGGTCGCGGCAACTCCTTCTCGAACTCCGGCAGTGTTTCGTCCAGCCCGAAGATGAAGTCGGCCGAGAAATGGGGCCGTCCGTACCCGGTCCGTTCGGTGCCGATCGTGACATGCACCCGCGTTCCTGCAGCATCACGATCCTGCTCCACGACGCTTGCCTTGATCTCGACTCTGGTGCCCTCGACCGTGTCGACGACGATCGGTCGATCCAGCTTGATGTCGTCGATGCGGACGCGGCCCAGAGTCACGCGTCCGGTGACATAGGCCGCCGCCTGCGACATCGCCTCGAGCCCGAACACCGTCGGAAGCAGCGCCGATCCCTTCCAGACATGATCGAGGACAAAGGGATCCGCCGAGGTGGACAACGTCGTCCGGGTCACCAGTTCTACCTGCGGCTCGAATGTCACCACTTGGTCGATGTAGCGCGACACCGCCGGCAGAGCCGGTGCTGCCGGCGCCCAGGTGTCCAGACCGCCGAGTCGACTGGTCACGACGATACGACTCGCCTCGGGTCCGCTGTCGACCAGGCGAAGGAAATGATCCACTCCCGCAGCCGTCGAAATCGGCATGACACCCATCTTCGCGAGGTGGTTGACACTGCCCATGCGGGCGCCCATTCCGGTCTCTCCCCACACGCTGTACGCGAGCGAGAACGTCCGAGTCTTCGGGTGCCCGGCGGCATACCGCACCACCATTTCGTCGAGAAGCTCGTTTCCGTATGCATACCAGCTGTTTCCGGGCATACCTGTGAATCCGATGATGGAGGAGAAGCCCACGAACAGCTTCAAGTCGCGATCAGCGAGCGCTTCGACGAAGTTGGCTGCGCCCAGGACCTTAGGTGCAACCTCCTTGAAAGCCGCAGCGCTGTCGACTCTCTCGAACCGCCGCGGAACATTCGCCCCCGCACCGTGGACAAACCCGGTGATCGGCCCAACCTCGACCTCGATCTGGGCGACGACGCCGGCCACCGCCGCAGCATCCGTGACGTTGCAGCGATAGTAGTGAGGCCTCAAACCGGCAGACGTGAAGTCCGCAAGAGTGGAAGCGATTTCGTCACCCGCTTGTCGCTGAGAGCTTCCGATCAGCACTAGTTCGGCGCCTGTCTTTCGGCCGAGAGCCAGAGCGCATTGCGCCATGATGCCTTTCGCGCCACCGGTCACGACCACTACATCCGAACTTCCCAACCCGCTCTCGCGGACGGTGTAGTCGCTCGAGGCGAGAACCCGCGGTTGCAGTGCCGTGCGTCCCATCTCGGTGTCGTAAGTCGCGAACACATAGGATGCAACCGAATCCAACTCGGAGACGACGGTGGTTGCCACCACCGCGTCCGCAGTCGAGCCGTCGAATCCTATGACGCGGACATCCAGTTCGGGGCGCTCGTGATGCACCGAAGCGGCAAAAGCCGCCGCACTCGGTACCGGCGCCGGATTGCCCAACTCGACATCGGTGAACTGAATCACTGCCAATGTGGTTCGTGCGCCTGCACTTTGCTGTGCCGGAACCATCTTGTGCATGTGTTCGATCCCACTGCGCAAGCCGATTTCGGTGACGGAATCATCGGTCATGCGTGGCATTACGGCAACCACGTGCTGCGCATTCGCAGGAGCGCCGTCGGAGAATGTGCGAATGTCGACCTGAGCACCACGCCCTCGCAGTTCGGATTCCAACCTTCCGACCAAACCGGCGTCGTCACCGATGACGACAAACGTCGTGTCCGTGAGGTCTCGGACTCCGTGCAACGCTGTCTCGCTCCGAACCTTTTCCAGAGTGTAATCGCGAACCCAGGTGAAGCTGTCGGCTGATATACCCTTTGCCTTCATCGGCAGCGCCCGCGCAACCGGCTGCTGCTGCCCCGACTTCTCTTTCGCGGATCGATCGAGCACTTCGATCAGTTCACCCAGGCTGACGTTGACGAGTTCGGCCGGATCCAGATCACCCTGAACACCCAATCGCGTTGCCACAGTTGCTATCGCATCGGCAGCCTTGATCGAGTCCATGTTCAGGTCGTCGAGCAGGTGGAGATCCACATCGAGAGACTCCACCGGAAATCCGGTGTCCTCCGCGATTACCTCGAGCAGTATTCGCGACACGTCCGACTGCACCGAACTCGCTGCTGGAACGGCAGAACCGGAATTCGGTGATGCCGCAAGGATCAGCGATGCTGCTTCTCCGATGGTGGCGTTGGCCAACTCGGCAGGGTCGAGGTCGACAACCTCGAACTGATGCGCAACCTTCGAAATAGCCTCTGCCGCACTGATCGAGTCGAGATTCAGATCATCGAGCAGACGCAGATCCGTCGTGATCGACTCGGCGGGGAATCCCGTCGTATCGGCGAGGATCCTGATCAGCTCACTTTCCACGGACCCAGCGCCCGCGACAGCCGGCTCTTCGACTACCGGAGCCGAAACCGGCGAAGGAGCTTTCGCTGCCACGGATTCGTGGCCGTTGGTGACTGCCCGCGAAGTCGGAGCAGATGGAGAAGACGGAGAAGTCGCTCCACTGCCTACATCAGCACGAATCACGTCGACGAGGAAGGTCCCGCGTCGGCTCAGGTAATCGGCCAGCGCCGCAGCCGGATCCCCGCCGGACGTACCAAGTACGAGCGGTTCGGGAGCAGAGGTAACCGTCAGCTTCGCCTCGGCCAGGTTCTCGATGAACACCTTCTGATCGGCAGGAACGAATTCGCGCACGAACCGGCCGTCGAAAAGTTCGTTCCATCGGACCTGAGCGCCGTGTACGTACATCGCGGCCAGTGCGACATTGAAGTCCTCGTCGCGTCCGGACTTGGACGCAACGGGGAAGCAGCGCACGCCGTCGGTCCCATTGATCGCCTTGGTGAGCCCGGTCAGCACACGGCCGGGACCGACCTCGACGAGCAGGTCCACGTCCTGCGAGATTCCACTTACCGTCTTGACCCAGTCGACCGGTGAGACAACCTGTTTGGTGACCAATTCGCGAAGTGCCAGTGGCGTCTGTACGCGTTTCCCTTCGACGCAGGAATAGACGGGGCAAGTCAGCGAATCGACTTGCTCGTCAACGGGCGCAGTGGACTTCAGCTCCCGCTCGGCCTCGTTCATCATCTCGGAGTGGAAAGCATTCGACACGGCAAGCGCCTGAGCCGACACTCCGCGCGTTTTCGCGATGGCAACCACATCGTCGACCGCGTCTTTGGTGCCCGAAACCACGGTCTGTGTAGGCGTATTCAGATTCGCGACGGTCGCGTAACCCTTTGTTTCCGCGATGATCGCCTCAGCCGTCGATCGGTCGCAGTTCAGGCTCGCCATCGCGCCGTTTCCACCACCACTGACAGCCATGGCCGCACCCTTCGCCGCAGCCAAGGTGATCAGCGTCTTCTGGTCGTAAGCTCCTGCCGCGTAGAGCGCGGTCAACTCGCCGAGACTGTGGCCGGCGACAGCACTGGGTGTGACACCCAATCGGCGGAGGTACTCGAACCAGAGCAGCGAAGCCAAAGCGACGGCAGGCTGGGTGAACTGCGTCTGGGCGAGATCCCGCTTCCACTTCGCCAATTCCGCAGCGTCAGCGCTCTTGACCGGGTTCCGCAGAATTCGAGGCGTGATCGCCTCCGCTCCAACTCCCTCCAACCAGCCGTCCGCCTCGGTCGCCAGTTCGCGTGCCCACTCGAAGCGCTCGATCAGCACGCGCGCCATCTCTAGTTGTTGGGATCCCTGTCCCGGGAACAGGAATCCGATGTCGTGGTGGACGGCGTTCGAGATCGAGATCTCGTTGCTCACGACCTTCACCTGGCCGGATGCAGGAGCGGAGTTCTCGCAGATCACGGCAAGCTGACGCATGCGTTCGGCCAACTGCGCGGGACGTCCGGCCACCACTGCGGCACGGAAGGGCGCGGTCGGCGAGATCACTCGAGAGAGTTTCGCCGAAAAGTCCAGCAGCTCGGCAACACTCAACGGAACCGCCAGATCTGCAACATCCCGCGCTCGGGTCGCCAAGTCCACCGCGGAATCTGCAGAAAGTACGAAAACCTCGGTGTCCTGATACGACGCCATCATCGTGCGGACGTCTTGCGAGGGTGTCAGCTTGCTGGACGGTGCATCAGCCGATTCAATGGCGACGTGGCAGTTGATACCGCCGAAACCCATGGCTTGCGCACCGGCACGCATCTTCTCGGACGGATCTCTGATCTCACCGTTGACGAGCGGAGAGAGTGCCGGTGCTTCGGTTCCGAACGCCGGGTTCGGGTCGGTGCAACCGGCGAGCGGCGGAAGGATTCGTTGATTGACGGCCATGGTCGCCTTGATCAGCGCAAGGATGCCCGACGCCGCCTTCGTATGCCCGATCAACGACTTCAGTGACGTCATGCCGATGCTACGAGCCTCGACCGGCCCGTCCGCCTGAGCGGCCTGCTGGACGCCGGCCAGTTCGACGGGGTCTCCGACGGGAGTACCAGTTCCGTGTCCTTCGACGAAGGCAACCTCGCTGGCCGCGAATCCCGCTCGCGAGTATGCGCGACGGATCATCTCGGCCTGAGTTTCGGCGCGGGGCTTGGTGATTCCACCCTTGCCATCGGTGGAGATACCCCAGCCGCGAATCGTCGCGTACACGTAGTCGCCGTCCGCCCTGGCGTCCTCGAGTCGTTTCAAGGCCACGAATCCGCAACCTTCACCCGGGATGAATCCGCTTCGGCTTGCGTCGTACACGTTCATGTCGCCACGGGTCAGTGCACCCAAACGGGCGAATCCCACCAGTTCCAAAGGATCCAAGCTGACGTCGACTCCCCCTGCCAAGACGAAGTCGGCCGCGCCGGACGCCAGCTTTTCGGCTGCAGTCGCCACCGCGAGCATTCCGGACGCGCACGCACCGTCCACGACGTACCCGCCGCCGTTGAAGTCGAGATAATTGCAGATCCGGCCGGCAATCGTATTCGACAACATGCCGGCGAGAGTGTCTTCACTCGGCTCCACCAATGGGCCCTTGTAGACCTCTTCCATCGTCTCGGCGAGAGCATCAGCGACGGAACTGTCCAACTTGCGCGCTTCGGCTGCCACAGCGAGTGCGCGCTTGACATAAGGCCAACGCAAACGCATCGACCACATCCGGGATTCTTCACCGGTGAGGGAGTTGCCGACGATTGCGGCGCTGCGTCCAGTGGGTACCGATCCTCGGCTGTAGCCCGCGTCCGTCAAAGCCCCGAGTGCTGTTTCCAGAGCCAACCAGTGTGTGAGATCTGTCGACTTGAAGGTCCGCTCCGGTATCCGGCGACCGACCCAGTCGAATTCGAAACCATCCATGAACGCGCCGCGATCGGCGTATGTCTTGTCGACGTCGTCAGGGCTCGCGCTCCAGTAGTCGTCGAGGGACATCCGTGACTCCGGAAACTTTCGGAATTGCATCCGACGCGCGAGGACGTTCTCCCAAAATCCTTGCAGATCATGTGCACCGGGGGACCACATGCTCATCCCGACTATCGCAATCGCAGGATTAGTTGAATCTTCAGTCATCTTACACTTCCTATTTTCGCGCGCATCCACGGGAGACTCAATCGACCGAAGACTAACCACGCCCTCATCGGTGTGTAAAACGCAGATTCACCTCAAGGCATAAACAAATAACAAAGGTTGTTCGGCGCAATGAACGTGTTTCAGCAATTTAACAGCAATCGAGAGTTAGCTGTAACTCGGAGTTACTTATTTGCTTCGTAAATGGTCATGCTCCTGCTTGAACATCCGTACCGGATCCCGGTTTCACGGCCGCCATTTTCTCGCGATCGGCAAATATTCAGTTGAATATGCACCGAAATGCCGCAATGCCGAATATGTGGCCAATTCGCCGAATGTCCCAAATTGGTCGATCCCCGCAAATCAAACATCCGACAACTATCAATCTGAACATTCGTGACACACCGAAATTTAACAGCAGCACTCGAATGCCCATCAGACAACGAGAAATTCCAGATATTCTTCGGCGACCATCGTCCGAATCGACGTTTCGTTACACCGGAACTGAGCGAACGAATGTGCCAGCAAACCAGCCACATACAATTCAGCTTTGCGAGGCCGAGCCGGCGCGCTTTCGAGACGCGCGCGCACAAAGGGAACGGCACTTATAACAATTCGATCACACAGTGGTGCAGCTGGATTCCGACAGCTGTTTCACGCACACGGACCGACTCGGCAACTCAGCTTTCGAGGCGGCGAGCTCCGAGGACGTCCTTGAGGAGTTCCTTTGCAACATCCTCGGGATCACGTCTGGCAGTCGGATCAGCGGGCTCCGCCGCCTCCGCAAACATCTCGTCCTCGTCCTCCGGCGTTGCAGGCGGAGGAGTTGCCTCGTAGTCGACCTCAGGAGCAGGGGCCGGTCCAGGGTCTTCCGGATAGTCGGGGGCCTCGGGCGGCGGAATGTCGTCCGAATCTCCGCGCTGGGGCTGCGGGGCCTTGGGCTGCTGCGCTGCGCGCTCCTGACTGGGGCGAGAGAAGCGGGGCGCAGCGGCAGGGCGGCTCGGAGCTTCCGTCGCCTTGGTTGCGCTCGATACTGTCGGCGCTGTAGGCGCACCTTCTTGATACTCGACCTGCCAAGTGCCACCGAACATTTCGGCAAGGACCTCGCAAATGACCGCCGCGTTGTGCGGTTGCGTCACACGAGCACCCAGGACCGGTGAGCCGTGAGCGATGACAACGACATGTCCACGCACGTCGTGAACCGTCGCAGCGGACAGCATGGCCGGAAGAACCTTGTTTCGTTCACCGACCTTGTTGCGCAAGGTGTTCCACGATTCACGGAGAGTCTCGACTGTGGGGCCTGCCGAGACCGGCGCAGCTTCGGCAACCGCCGGCTCGTCGAACTCGGGCTCGGGCTCGGGCTCGTAGTCGGGTTCCGGCTCGGCAAGCCCGATCAGCTCTTCCGCCTCGACAGAAGCAGTAACCGGTGGTTCAACCACAGGAGCTTCAACTATTGGAGCTTCGGCAACCGGAGCTTCAACCACCGGAGCCTCGGCAACCGGCGGTTCCACGATCTCGACAGTGGGAGTCTCGACGACGGGAACTGCCGCTACCGGAGGTTCGACGACAGGAGCCTCCACAACCGGCGGCGCCGCAGCTGGAGCAGGCGCGGCTGGTTCCGGCCGTGCCTCAGGCTCGGCCTTGCGTTGAGAGGGCCGTTGAAACTTGGAAGCAATCTCCGGTTCGAGCGGCGGCACGGTGGGTGCCGGCGTTGCTGCCGCGCGAGGAGCAGCCGCGACTCCGGCAGCCGGAATACCTTGTTCCAGGCGCTCCAGCCGCTGCAATACAGCTGACTCGGTGTCGGAGGCCGACGGCAGCAGCATTCGCGCGCACATCACTTCGAGCAGCAGCCGCGGCGCCGTCGCACCACGCATTTCGCTGAGTCCGGCATGGACAGTCTCGGCGAAGCGGGTGAGCGTGGCCGGGCCGACTCGTTGAATCTGCTCACGCATCGTGACCAGCTCCGCTTCCGGAGCGTCGACCAATCCTCGTTCGCTGGCGTCGGAAACAGCCTGCATCAAGATGAGATCACGCAGGCGCTCGAGAAGATCGAGCGCGAATCGGCGTGGATCGTGACCGGCGTCCATCACGCGATCGACAGTGCCGAACAACGCGGCCCCGTCACTAGCAGACAGGGCGTCTACTGCTTCGTCGATGAGCGCGACGTCGGTGACTCCGAGAAGAGAGAGCGCGCGCGGATACGTGACACCTTCTTCTCCTGCGCCCGCGAGCAGCTGATCGAGGACACTCAACGAGTCACGAGGGGAACCGCCGCCGGCCTTGATGACCAGTGGATACACCGCAGGTTCGACCGGTACGCCCTCCTGGGCGCAGATCTTTTCCAGGAGTCCGCGCATGGTCGACGGCGCCAACAGGCGGAACGGGTAATGGTGTGTACGCGAACGGATGGTCGGGAGAACCTTTTCCGGTTCCGTCGTCGCAAAGATGAAGATGAGGTGTTCCGGCGGCTCTTCGACGATCTTGAGCAGCGCATTGAAACCCGCCGCCGTCACCATGTGTGCCTCGTCGATGATGAAGACGCGGTAGCGAGATGCGGCGGGTGCGTGGAACGCCTTGTCTCGGAGTTCTCGGGTGTCGTCGACGCCACCGTGACTTGCGGCGTCGAGTTCCGTCACATCCAGGTTGCCTGTGCCGCCCGGGCCCAGCGAAACGCACGAGTCGCACACGTCGCACGGCGTCGACGTCGGTCCCTGCTCACAGTTCAGCGAACGCGCCAGGATTCGCGCCGACGACGTCTTTCCGCAGCCGCGCGGGCCGGAAAACAGGTAGGCATGGTTGATGCGTCCGGTGTCGAGGGCCGTGCTGAGCGGTGCGGTGACATGCTCCTGCCCCACCACCTCGGCGAAGGACGCGGGTCGATACTTCCGGTACAGGGCCACGCGCAAAGACTACCGGCGACCCACGACAGGTGGTCCGGTGCGGGTGCAACGCCGACTTCTCCCGAAACATGTTCGCAACACAATCGCAGTGCGGAGGAAACCGCACGCACTCATCGTGGGTTCCGTGCACGCGGGCTGGTCCGCGTGCGTGAGGAGAAAACTGTGCCCGCCACCATCGATGCCGGAGCGACTGCCTGGTTGCTCGTCAGTACTGCACTCGTACTTCTGATGACGCCAGGACTCGCACTGTTCTACGGCGGCATGGTCCGCTCGACGGGCGTACTCAACATGATCATGATGAGTTTCGTCTCCATCGCACTCGTCACGGTCGCGTGGTTGTTCGTGGGCTACAGCCTCGTGTTCGGCGACGATCACGGTGGCATCATCGGCGGACTCGAACACATCGGCATGGCGGGCATCGACCCGTCGACCGTGCACGGGAATGTCCCGGAAGTGTTGTTCGCAACCTTCCAATTGACGTTCGCAATCCTTACTGCAGCACTCATCAGTGGTGCGATCGCCGACCGCGCGAAGTTCTCCGCCTGGATGATCTTCGTCCCCATCTGGTCCTTGCTCGTCTATGTCCCCGTTGCTCACTGGGTGTGGAATCCGCAGGGATGGCTCGCCCAGATGGGCGCACTCGACTACGCCGGTGGCCTCGTGGTCGAAATCGTGTCCGGAGCGTCGGGTCTGGCATTGGCACTGGTCCTCGGCCAGCGGATGGGTTTCAAGGCCGAGTCGATGCGTCCGCACAATCTGCCGTTCGTCCTGCTCGGCGTCGGCCTGCTCTGGTTCGGTTGGTTCGGATTCAACGCCGGCTCGGCCCTTGCGGCCGACGGTATGGCCTCGCAGATCTTCCTCAACACACTCGTCGCCGGTTGCACCGGACTACTCGGCTGGCTGTTCGTCGAGCAGAATCGTGACGGACACCCCACGACGTTCGGCGCAGCTTCGGGCGTCGTCGCCGGTCTGGTCGCGATCACCCCGTCGTGCGGAACGGTGAACATGTTCGGTGCGCTCGTCATCGGTCTGATCGCCGGCATCGTCTGCTCGTACGCCGTGGGATGGAAGCACAAGCTCGGCTACGACGACTCCCTCGACGTCGTCGGCGTGCACCTCGTCGGTGGAATCGTCGGCTCGTTGCTGATCGGACTCCTCGCGACGGCCGTGATGACGGGCGGTCCGGAAGGTTTGTTCTTCGGCGGTGGATTCGCGCAGTTGGGCAAGCAGTTCGTCGGCGTCGTCGTGGTCGCGCTCTATGCCTTCGGTGTGACCTACGGTCTCGGAAAGCTCATCGACAAGACCTTCGGCTTCCGCATTTCGCGTGAAGACGAGGCCCGCGGAATCGACGTTGCCCTGCACGCGGAGTCGGCCTACGAGCACGGAGTCCTCGGCCACGGTCCGATCGGCGGACAGAACCCGAGCCCGTTCCTCCAGCGTCAGCGGGAGGAACGGGAGAACCGCGAGCGGGACTGACCGCCCTCAGCGGTTCGCGATTTCCTCCATCAGGATCGGAACGCCGACATTGCAGGAATGAATCCCGACGACGGTGGTCAGTTTCAGCACCTCGAGAATCTCCTTCGAGGTCACTCCCATGTCGAGCGCGGCGCGAATATGGCGTCGTACGCCGGGCGCGTACATGTGTGTGCTCGCCGCATCGACGGCTATGCACAGCAACTGGATCACCTGAGGTGACAGCACCCCGCTGTTCCAGGGCTGCATCGCTGTCTTCATGTACAGCTCGGTCCACTCGGGATCCAGCTCCGAAAGTCCGTCCCACAACGGATTCCAGCCACCCGAATCCTTCATGGCCTGGGTCACGGGAAAAGCTTCACTTGCTCGAACGTCAGTCATCGATCTCCTCAGACCATCGAAAATGCTTGATTCAGTTCACGTTTGAGAATCTTTCCGGTTGCCGTCATCGGCAGCGACGGCACGAACTCGATGCGACGCGGATATTTGTAGGCGGCCATCTGTTCCCGCGTCCATTCCACGAGATCCGATTCGGAGATCTCTTCACTCGGCTCTCGGATCACGAACGCGACAACTTCTTCGCCGAGGCTCGTGTCCGGCACCCCGACGACGGCGACGAGTGAGACGGCTGGGTGAGTGAGCAGAACCTCTTCGATTTCGCGTGGGTAGACGTTGAATCCGCCCCGCACGATCATGTCCTTCACGCGATCGACGATGTAGTAATTTCCGTCGGTATCGACCCGTGCCAAATCCCCGGTGCGAAACCATCCGTCGCACATGACTTCCGCCGTCGCCTCTGGTCGGTTGAAATAGCCCTTCATGACGTTGTGCCCGCGAATGGCCAACTCTCCCACTTCATCGGGGCCGGCGATCGTGTGCCAAGAGTCGTCGACAAGCCGCGCTTCGACGCCCCAGATCGGCACGCCGATCGAACCGGGCCGGGGGTCACTCTCCGGGGCACTGAACAAGGCCAGCGGAGAGGTCTCGGACAACCCGTACCCTTCGAGGATCTGAACACCGAAGCGTTCCCGGAACTGTGTCAATATTTCCACGGGAAGCGCTGCGCCACCCGAGATCGCGCACCGCATGTTC
>NZ_LVCT01000091.1:0-2571 GCF_001647205.1 Rhodococcus sp. EPR-134 | reverse complement strand
CCGAGATCTTTTCGCGTTCCATGATCTCGAGTGCCGCGGTCGCATCGAAGCGCGGCATCAACACCAAGGTGGCACCGACGCAGATTCCCGCATTCATGGTCACTGTCTGGCCGAACGAGTGGAACAACGGCAAAGTCAGGAGATAACGCTCATGCATGGACGGAACGCTCTCGAACAACCGGTTGGTCGACAGTGCATTCAAGACCATGTTGCAGTGAGTGAGTTCGGCGCCCTTGGGCTTTCCGGTAGTGCCGCTGGTGTAGAGAATGACCGCGGTGTCCGTCGGTTCACGAACAACCGCGGCTGCAGGCGTTTCCGTGCCGGACACGGATGCCAGTGCTTCGCCTAGAGTCTCGACTCCGAGGATCGACGACGGTGCACCCGACTCGGCGCTGATCACGATCAGGGCCGAACAGGTCTCGCTCTGCTCGAACCCGGCGATGGCGTACTCAGCGATCGGCAATTCGGGACTTCCCTCGAAACAGAAGTACAGCTTTGCTTCCGAATCAGCCAGGTGATAGGCGATTTCGCGCCCCTTGAGCAGAATGTTCAGAGGAACGACGACGCCGCCGGCCTTGAGAATGCCGTAGTAGACGATCGGGAACTCGAGAACGTTCGGGCAGGACAACGCCACCTTGTCACCTGGCTCGACACCCCGCGAGACGAGCAGATGGGCGATGCGATTCGCATAGGCGTCGAACTGCGCATACGTCAGCCTCGCTTCCCCGAGAACCAGCGCATCCCGTTCCGGGTATCGTCGGGCCGAATCTTCCAGCAGAGCAGCAAGATCAAGCACGACTGTGTTCCTCCTGCGCCTCGGAATCCGTGGCATGAGACGAGGCGGCGTGCGACACCGACTCGAGCAGTTCCAACACCAACGATTCCGCCCGCGGCCAATACCCGTATCCGGACGCCGGATTGAGGTGTCCGACCTCACCCAGATCCAGCAACCGACTCCCCCATCCTTCAGCCAAACCCACAACTCGGCGATACCCGGCGAGCGGATCGTTCCGACTCGCCGCGACCGTGCTCGGAAAAGGCAGACGCTGACGCGGTATCGGTAGCCACCCGTGTCGGTCGAGATCTTCGAGAGACGGATAAGACTCGGGCAGCGGAAGTTCGAGATCCGCCGGCGTGACCAGAAGTGCGCCCGCAACCTCTCGATGATGCGCCCTCGCCCAGTGAGCAACTGTCATGACTCCGGCGCTGTGCCCGACCAGGACCACCGGCCCGCAGACACTTGTCAGCACCTCGTTCAATGCCGCAACCCGCGCATCGCGGCTGAGCTTGTCGGTCTCGAGGGGAGGAACCGTCAGAACGTTGTCGAGCCTGCGCGCGAGGTGAGTCTGCCAATGATCTTCGACATGATCCCGCAGACCGGGAACCATTACTACCGTAGTTGATTCATTCATCATGAGCTCCGAACGTCTGTTACTTCAGTGGCGCCGGGGATCTCGGGCCGATTCTGCAACGTCGCCAGCCGCCTCATCCCGGCGGGATAGGCACGCTTGCCGGCTACCAACGCGAGGGCCGCGACGACATAGACGAAGGGCGAAAGCTGTAGAGCGCCGAGAAGACCCAGGTGATCGGCGAGGATGCCGACAACGAAGGGACCGAGCGCCAGCCCGAGAAGGTTGTTGGCGACGGTGAGCGTTCCCATGGCCGACGCTCGAATCGAGTGATGGGTAAGGTTCGCGACCATCGCTGCCGTCGGCCCCGACGAACCGGCGGAGAAGAATGCACCGATACCGAGCAACACGAGTTGTGCTGTCCCCGTGCCCAACCGGAGCCCGATGCTCAGCGTCACCAACGAGATGGCGCAGTAGACGATGGCGGTGGTCCATTTTCGCGCCGAATCGTCGCGGCTGAATCTATCTGTGATGAAACCGCAGACCACCATCCCGCTTCCGACCAGGAGGACGAACACGGAAGCCGTGACACCGGCCTTGTCCGGGGCCAAATCGTAGTAACGATTGAAGAAGCTCGGCAACCACGCCAGAAGTACAGCGGCGGTGAACATCTGGAGACCACCACCGATATAGGCGAACAACACGGCGGGATTGGTGAACAGCGAGGACACCGGCGCACGAAAACCGTCGTGTCTCACCGCTTCCCCGGCGGCATCCGGCGCGGCCTCGACGGCGTAAGCGGTGAGCTTCTTCTCGGTGACGAGGGCACGGAAGCGCGCGACCAGAATCAGACCGAAGATTGCCATGGCGGCAAAAGACCACCGCCAACTGAACTGGACTGCGATGAACCCACCGATTGCCACACCGATGACCGAACCGAACGATCCACCGGCCATGAAGGCACCTGCAAGAGCTGCGTGCACGCGGGGCGCAAACACACTGAGGACCACGGCGATACCCACGCTGCCGTACGCCGCTTCACCGACACCGACCAGGAATCGGGCGCCCAACATCTGTTCGTAGGTCTGAGCGATTGCGCACAGCAACGTCGCGACACTCCACAACACCGCCATCAAGATCAAGCTCTTGACGCGGCCCCAGCGGTCCGCGAGCAGCGACAACGGGAACGTCAACAGCCCGACCATCAATGCCACCACGCTGC
>NZ_LVCT01000090.1:0-30010 GCF_001647205.1 Rhodococcus sp. EPR-134 | reverse complement strand
GCAGAAGACCGAAAGCCAGGGCGAAAACGATCCACGGGTATAACTTTCGTCGTACGCCGATTCCGAGCGCGGTGTCCACACGTGGCGTGGCGGGAGCTTGCAGTCCCATGACTCTCCTAGGAAGTACTCGAGGTAGACGGGGGGGATTCGGGGGTACGAACCGTCGCGGTTCGTACCCCCGGAACTGTTGTACGAGAGGGTGCGAACTCAGGCGTGCTGCGTGAATCCCAGCTGGCCGATCCGGCGGTTGGGCGCGTAACCCAGCTTCGCCAACGTCTCGTCGGTGTCGGCATACGTCTCACCGATCCGGTAGATGTCCCGAGCTTCTTTCGCCGTAGCCACCTCGCGGCCCAATTCGCCTGCAATGCGCACCAACTGCTCGATCTGCTGCACCGACGTCATCTTCTCGCCCTTGCGGCCCCAGATGGTGTCCTCGTTGCCGCAGCGAGCGTGCAAGCCCATCGCGATGGCCATCGTGTTCACCGGCAGGACGCTACGCATCAGCGTTTCCAGCGTCAGGCACGCACCGTCGGGAACACGCTGGACGAAGTTCATCATGTTGTACGGGTTGGGTCCGTCGAAGCCGCCGCCGATTGCGACCCACGTGAGGTTGACCGGACCCGTGTAGATGCCGCGTCGGATCAACCGCTCCACCGTTTCGAGCTGCGGAATACTGGACAACTGGAAATGCGGCTGGATTCCAGCGGCCTGCAACCGGCGCAGGTGCTCTGCCACCCACTCCGGACCGGCGGGCACAGTCATTTCCCGATACGTATCGGCCAATTCCGGACGCTGCATCGACGTACCCGCGATGTCGTCGTCGGTCATCAGTTCCATGATGTTCATCTGGCTGGTGTTGATCGCGATCGTCACCTGATCGGGAGCCGGCTCCAATTCCGCCAGCATGTGACGCACGTCGTCGGACAACCACTTCGCATCGGCACCTTCCCCCTCCGGGGCAAACGAAATCGACCCGCCGACCTGCAGAATCATCTCGGGAACGGCCTCACGCAAGCGACCGAGAAGCTCGTTGAACTTCGACAGACGCTTCGAGCCCTTGCCGTCGAGTTCACGCACGTGGATGTGGAGAACTGTGGCACCGGCGTTGAAACAGTCGACGGCTTGCTGGACGTGCTCGTCCATCGACAGAGGGAGGTCTTCTGCAAAATCGTCCGGCTCCCACTCCGGTCCGTAGGGAGCAACGGTGATGACAAGCTTGTCCTGGGTTTCGGGGAACAGTGAATCGTCGTGGAAATGCATAGCGTGACTCCGATCGAGTGAATGAATTTATCTTCGGGGCTGGGAAGAGAGATCAGAACGGTGCGTCGCCGATGATTCCGGCGCGCTCCATCTTTCGAACCGCTGGCCAGTAGTCCTGCACCGCGTAATGCTGTGTCGAACGGTTGTCCCAGATCGCGACGCTGTTTTCGGTCCAACGCCACCGAACCTGGTACTCGGGAATCTGAGCCTGGCTCGCCAGGTAAGTGAGCAGATTCCCGGCGCCGGGGGCGTAATCGATTCCATAGCGGACGTTCTCGGGCGTGTGATAGTTCACGAGGTGTGTGGCGAACGAATTGACGAAGAGAATCTTCTCGCCGGTCTCCGGATGTGTTCGTACCACGGGATGTTCGGCGTCGGGAAAGCGCTCCTTCAGCTGGTGCCGCTGTTCGATCGGCATCCGAGCGCCGAAGGTCGACTCGATACTGTGCCTGGCACGCAGATCCTTGATCTGCTCCTTGACCCGCGCCGGCAGATTCTCGTAGGCGAGTGCCATGTTCACCCAAATCGTGTCGCCGCCGACAGGAGGTGTTTCCACACAACGCAATACACATCCCATGGGCGGGTTAACGCGCCAGGTGGCGTCGCAGTGATATGCATTCTCGAAATGCTCCGGCGGGCTGTCCAGATCCTTGTAGATGCGGACCAGGCCCGGGTGGTCGGGGTCGCTGCCCAGAGCCGGATGATCCTCGAGTTCACCGAATCGCTGGGCAAGTTCTACGTGCTCGGCTTTGGAGAAGGTCTGGTCGCGAAAGAACAGAACCTTGTGTTCGAGCAACAATGCCTTGATTTCGGCGAAGAGTGCATCATCTCGCGCGACCTCGCCGAGATCCACCCCGGACAACTCTGCCCCGATCGAACAGGTCAATTTCTCGACGCGGATCGTATTCCTCGACGAGGGAAGGTTTTCTGTGAGCGTTGCGGTGTTGGTCATGACAATTCCTCTGGGAAGTGCTGTTTCGGTTCAGACGGAGAAGACGGAGGAACCGATACTGCGACCGGACTCCATGTCGTGGTGCGCACGCACCGCATCTTCGAGGGGGTATCGCTGGTTGATCTCGATCTTGATTCGCCCGGACTCGACGTGTGAGAACAGTTCACCCGCCAGTTCGGCACGTTCTTCGGGATCCGCGATGTAATCGGCGAGAGCCGGACGTGTGAGGAAGAGTGATCCCTTGACTGCCAACTGCATTGCCTGAATCGGCGGAGTCGGTCCGGACGCCGTTCCGAAGCACACCAGCAACCCCCGCCTGGCAAGGCAATCGAGAGAGATGTCGAACGTGGATTGCCCGATACTGTCGTAGACAACCGGCACGCCGACGCCCCCGGTGATCTCCTTGACACGCGCGACGACGTCCTCGCGGGTGTAGATGACGACTTCATCGCACCCGTGAGCTCGGGCAACGCTCGCCTTCTCGTCGCTCGACACCGTTCCGATCACTTTGATTCCCAACAGTTTTGCCCACTGGGTGAAGATCAGTCCAACCCCGCCCGCCGCAGCATGTAGCAACACGGTGTCTCCCGCTTTCAACGGGTAGATGCGACGCAGAAGGTAGGCGGCAGTCAGTCCTCGCATGGTCATGGCGGCCGCGGTGTCGAAGGCAATGCCGTCGGGTAGCGCGATCAGGTCGGACGACGCCATGATCCGCTCGGTGGCGTACGCACCCAGCGGACTGCCGGTGTAGGTCACACGGTCCCCCACTGCAAAATCGACTACTCCCTCGCCGATCTCTTCGACCACACCGGCGCCCTCGACGCCCATCCCGGCAGGCAATTGCGCAGGATAGAGGCCACTTCGAAAGTAGGTGTCGGCGAAGTTCAACCCCACCGCTTCATGACGAACCCGAACCTCTCCGGCGCCCGGTCGTCCTACCTCGATCTCTTCCCAACGCATGACGGACGGTGTGCCGATCTCGTGGAACCGAATGGCGTTTGCCATCATTGCTCTCCAATTCTGTGGGCGGGCTCGACTCGATTACGGTCGAGCAGTACTCGCACGCAACAACTTCCAGAAGTCGGTGCTCGGCTTCGTGGTCGTGCCGAACTGATGTGAACAAAACTATGTGAGATCCGGCTCACATGCTTAACTTGACGAGACACACAACACAACATTTCGGGACACCGAGTAAAGGGGGCCCTATGAAGCCACTCGCCCGCTACGCGTCACTGAACCGATACGTCGACCTGTGCCGAACAGTGGACGTGGACGCTGTGGCCCTCATGAGAAGTGTCGGCCTGAGCCCGGCAAGCCTGGCGAACCCCGACCAATGGGTACCGGCCGCCTCCATCGCATCGCTCCTGGAGCGATCGGCAGCGGAGTCCGGACACGAAGACTTCGGGCTTCTACTCGCCGGCCTGCGTCGACTGTCCAATCTCGGTCCCCTCAGCTTGGTCATCAGGGAAGAACCAGACGTCAGGAGCGCACTCGACGTATTGATGCGATACGCGCCCACGTACAACGAGTCATTACGCATTCGATTGAACGAGGTCAACGGACTCGCCACCCTGCGAATCTCGCTCGAGGTCGGCGAACCGGTCGACACCAGACAGAGCGTCGAACTCGCAGTCGGCGCGACACTGCAGATCCTGCGAAGTTTCCTGGGTTCTCGATGGCAACCGGTCAGCGTGGGATTCACGCACAATGCCCCGAAAGACACGAGCACGCATCGGCGAATCCTCGGCGAGACGGTGGAATTCGATCACGAGTTCACCGGTATCGTTTTCTTCGCCGCCGACCTGGATGCGGCTAACCAACTTTCCGACGAGTTACTCCGGCCGTACGCTCGCCAGTTCCTCGACTCGCTTCCCGCCTCGGAAACCTCCGATACCCTCAGCCGCACCAAGGAATTGATCGAAGTTCTGCTTCCGACCGGCCGCTGCTCTGTCGAGCAGGTGGCACGCAGTCTCGGATTCGACCGGCGGACACTGCACCGTCATCTCGCCGAATCCGGAGATACGTTCACGGCCGTTCTCAATTCGGTTCGAAGCTCCCTCGCGGAACGATTTGTCTCCAACCCTCGCTATTCGTTGACCGAAGTGGCTGTGCACCTCGGGTTTTCGACGCAGGGTAGTTTCTCGCGCTGGTTTCGCACTCAGTTCTCGATGAGCCCGAGCGCGTGGCGGACTCAGCGCTCGATCAGCTGACCAGCACGACTCCGACGTAGGCGATCGTTGCCACCCACACAGTGGAAATCGCGGCCAGCACGAATGGCCGGGCGCCAACTCCACGAATGACGCTCAACCGCACCCCCAGCCCGAGTGCGAACATCGCGGCGGCCAACAGCGCCGTCTGCACCGTCTTCGCCAGCCCCAGAAGCTCATCCGGCAAGATGCCCGTGGAGCGCAAGCCCATGCAGCCGATGAATGCCACGACGAACAACGGAATCAGCGGGGGACGCTTGGCGGCAGTGCTGTCGACCATCCTGCGTTGCCGGATACTCAGAAACGCCATGACCGGCGCCAACATCAACACGCGCGCAAGTTTCACCACGGTCGCGACACCCAACGCGGTGGCGCCGAGAGCGCTGCCGGCAGCCACCACTTGCGCCACTTCGTGGATCGACCCACCGGCCCACATGCCTGCACCGACCTCGTTCATACCGAAAGCGTTGGCCAACAGTGGGATTGTCGGAATCATCAGAGTTCCGAAGATCACCACCAACGCAACAGCGGTGAGCAACTCTTCCTCTCGCGCATTCACCACACCGTCCGCAGCAGCCACGGCGGCAGCGCCACAGATCGAGAAGCCGCAGGCAATCAGAATTCTCTGCGACCAACTCAATCCGAGAAGTTTTCCGGCATACATGGTCCCGGCGATACCGAGGAACACAATCGCCACCACAACGGCGATCACTCCCCAGCCCAAACCGACGATGTCGGAGAACATCAATTGCAGCCCGAGCAGAGCGATACCCACCCGAAGTAGCCGTTTCGCCGAGAATGCCAGGCCAGGTTGGAATTTCGCCGGCAAAGAGACGGTATTCGCCAACACCGCACCCGCCACGATCGCAATCAGCAACGGACTCACGGCGGAGGTGAACTGACCGGCTATCAGCGCGACCGTGGCCCCCAAGGCGCACAACGCAACTCCGGGCACCAATGCAGCCACACTGGACCACCGTCGTACTTCTGACGAAGGGGCGACTGCGGGTTTCTCGGCCACGGACTTCACATCACGGTTCACTCATCCAGCGTCCTTGAGCCACCATCGCTCCGGTAGGGCGATTTCTACCATCACGGCATATCAAATCGATATGAACGTGAAGTTCGGTATAGCCTGTTTGCATGACCAGACGGTGGCCCGACCTCACCACTCTCGAGCTACTCATCGGCATCGATGATCACGGAAGTCTCAGTGCGGCAAGCCGTTCAGCAAACATTGCGCAGCCGAATGCCAGCCGCGCCGTCAAAGCCCTCGAGCGGCAGCTCGGGATGCCACTCATACACCGAAGGTCGACGGGGGCGACTTTGACTCCGCAGGGGACCGTCATCGTCCACTGGGCGCGCCGCGTCCTCGCCAACTCGAGGCAGCTTCTCGACGTCGCCGAAGGGATGCGGACCGAACGATCCGCGGAATTGACCGTGTGTGCCAGCATGACCGTCGCCGAACATCTGATTCCGGCCTGGCTCGGTATCTTTCGGTCACTACATCCTGGTGTCACCGTCCACCTTCAGGTCTACAACTCGACCCGCGCCCTCGAGGCTGTCGAGGTGGGAATGTGCGACCTCGGATTCGTCGAGTCACCGACCGTTCCGAAGAGCCTGTCCAGCGTCACCGTCGCGCGTGACTCGCTGGTCGTGGTCGTTCATCCGGATCATCCATGGGCGCGTCGACGAAAGCCGCTGACCGTCGCCGAACTGGCAGCGACGCCGCTGCTGGTGCGCGAGCCCGGATCGGGAACCAGAACGACTCTCGACCTGGCGTTACACGAATACGAGCGCGGTGCACCGTTGTTGGAACTGGGTAGTTCGGCCGCGATTCGAACCAGCGTGCTCGGTGGCGTCGGCCCGGCGGTACTGAGCACGCTGGCCGTCGAGGACCAGGTGAAGCAGGGAGAACTTCGGGTCGTAGCCGTCGAAGGCTTGGAACTCGACCGATCCCTGCGTGCAGTGTGGCGCCCGCCGCGTCAGCTCGAGGGCCCCGCAGGCGACCTGATGAAAGTAGTGCGTGCCAGCGGGTCCCGGAAATCCTGAAAGCGGCTTACTTCTTGTCGGCCTTCGCTGCTGCCTTTGCGGCCTTCTTGAACTCGCGGACCTCGAGCAAAGACTGTTCGTCGACCACGTCTGCAATCGAGCGCCTCGAACCTTCGAGCCCGTAGTCGCCGGCCGCTTGGCGCCAACCTTTCGGCTCGACGCCGATCTGTTTTCCGAGCAACGCCAGGAAGATCCGGGCTTTCTGATCCCCGTAACCGGGTAGGGCTTTGAGCCGCTTCAGTACTTCCTTGCCGTCGGGATTTCCCGAAGTCCAGATCGCCGCGGTGTCGCCGTCGTAGTTCTCGACGATGAACTGGCACATGAGCTGGATACGCTCGCCCATCGACTTGGGGAATCGGTGCACAGCCGGAGGCTCGGCACAGACGGCGATGAACTCGTCGGTGTCCATGTCGGCGATACGCCTGACGTCGATACCGCTGAGCCGATCCGCCAGCTTCTTCGGACCGAGGAAGGCCGTTTCCATCGGAACCTGTTGATCGAGAAGCATTCCGATCAACAACGCCAACGGGTCCTCGGCCAGGAGGGCATCAGCTTCGGGGTCACCGACAAGGTTCAGTTGAAGTGCCATGAGTCCGATACTGCCACGTCAGACGGCAGTTGTGACCGGCGCCGACGCATCCGGGGCCGGAATCTTCCACTTCTTCCAGCCGAACAGAACCAACGTCGAGACCGCGGCAAGCGTGAAGACCCAGAGGTAGACGCCGACGGTCGGAATCCGCAGATACTCGGGCGGCACGAACATGAACAGGCCCATTCCTATGAAGCGATCCGTACCCGGAATGACCGACGGGTCCCACCAGGTGTGAGACCAGTTCAAGACCGGGAGCAGGAAAACGAACGGCGCCACCCACGCCCAGCGCTTCTTCGACACCATCGCGTAGTGCGCGGCGAGGACGACCAGCGGGACGAACCACACCCAGTGATGGCCCCACGAGAACGGCGAGACAGTGGTCGCAGTCAACCCCGTCATGGTGAGGCCGAGCAATTTCTGGCCGTGCCGGTGAGCAATCCACGCGGCACCGAGTCCGAGGCATACTGCCAGCGCACTGAAGACTAGGACCAGGACCCGCGACGGCGTCGGAGTGTGAGTGAGCTGAGCGATCAGACCGGACACGGACTGGTTGCTCGGAGCGTCCGTCGGTCCGACGCGTTCGCTGTCGACAAGAGTGCCGGTCCAGTACTTGTACGCATCGTTGTAGATCACGACGAAGCCGATCGCAACGGTCGCAGCGAACGTCACGACGGCCGTCACCAACGCACGCCATTGACGAGTGATGAAGAGGTACGCCCAGAAGAAGGCCGGAGTGAGCTTCACGCCGGCGGCGATGCCTGCCCCGATTCCTCGGAGCCGACTCTTCTCGTCCCGACCGAGGTCCCACACGATCAAGAGCAGCAGGAAGATGTTGATCTGCCCGAGCCAGCGCGTCGTACGTATCGGTTCCATGAACAGAAAGATCGTGGTGGCCAACGCACTGACGGCGTACGCCTTCACGTCGAGCCGATAACCGAGATACTTCCAGCACAACACGATCACTGCGAACAACGCAGCGATGTTCAAACCCGTCCACACGACAATCGCCTGTTTGAACGAGAGCACCGCCCACACCGTGAACAGCAAAGCCGCAAACGGGGTGTACGTGAACATCATTCCGTCCAGGACTGGCCCGTCGTACAACGGAAGGCCCTGAACCACAACGCTGCCGCCGTGGCGGTAGACGTCGAGATCGAGGAAATTTTCGAAGATCCCCCAGTACCGCGTATTCATCGGCACGGCGAAAAGAACCATCAGCACGGACGCGACTGCCAGAACACCGAGTGCAGAGAATCCGAGAACACCGACACGGAGGGTGCGTCGCGGTATGTCAGCTTCGATGACCGACTCTGATTTCGCGGTGTGCGCCTCGAAAGAAGGCCCATCCGAAGCGTTGATCGCGCCCGTCACTACAACCTCCGGGATTTACACCCTATGTCGGGAATTGATGCTCCGAACGGTACAAGACGAGACCGAAAAGTACCGACCGGGCACGCCGCTTCGAGAACTCAGATCTCGGAGAGACGCGATTCGGTAGCTGCGAGCAGAACACACGTAGCCACGCCGTCCATGGCAACTTCGAGTTCAGCCTTGGACGGGAAGCTCGGGGCCAACCGGATGTTCCGGTCATCCGGATCCGTGCTGTACGGGAAAGCCGACCCGGCAGCGGTGAGCGCGATACCCGCGTTCTTCGCCAGTTCGATGACCCGCTTGGCCGTGCCGTCGACCACGTCGAGGCTGATGAAGTATCCGCCCTTCGGCTCGGTCCAAGACGCGACCTTCGATGCACCGAGACGATCCTCGAGGATCCGCAGTACGAGCTCGAACTTGGGCGCGAGGAACGCGCGATGCTTCTCCATGTGCGCACGAACGCCGTCGGCATTGCCGAAGAAACGCAGGTGGCGAAGCTGATTGACCTTGTCCGGTCCGATGCTCTTCTTGCCCAGGAACTTCTGGTACCAGGCAAGGTTTTCCGCCGAGCTACCGAAGAAGCTCACACCAGCGCCGGCGAAAGTGATCTTGGACGTCGACGCGAACACGAGCGGACGGTTGGGGTGTCCGGCCTCCGCTGCCATCGAGAGAATGTCGTAGGAAGGCGCAGTCTCGCCGACAAGCGGATGTACGGCGTACGCGTTGTCCCAGTACAGGCGGAAGTCGGGCGCGGCCGTCGGCATCGACGCGAGCGTACGGACAATTTCTTCGGAGTACACGGCACCGGTGGGGTTCGCGTAAACCGGAACCGCCCACATGCCCTTGATCTGCGGATCTGACGCAACAAGTTCGGCGATCTTGACGACATCCGGGCCGTCGTGGTTCATCGGCACCGCGATCATCTCGATGCCGAGGGACTCGGTGATCGCGAAGTGGCGGTCGTAGCCCGGTGCCGGGCAGAGAAACTTGATCTTCTCTTCCTGTGCCCACGGCCGGGCCGAATCCGGTGTGCCATGAAGCAGTGAGAACACGACGTTGTCGTGCATGATCTCGAGGCTCGCGTTGTTTCCGGCGAGAAGGTTCGCAACGGGGATACCCAGCAGCTCGCCGAAGATGGCGCGCAGTTCCGGCAGACCGGTGAGTCCGCCGTAGTTACGGCAGTCGGTGCCGCTTCCGTCACGGAAATCACCGTCGCCGGGCAGCGTCAGCAGCTCTGCGGAAAGGTCGAGTTGTTCCGGGGAAGGCTTACCGCGGGTCAGATCGAGTGCGAGCTTCTGCGCCTGGAGCTGCGTGTACTTCGCGCTCTGGCTCTCATGCTCGGAGGTGAGTTCTTCATGGCTCATCAACCCGATCTGGGTTTGGATAGGCATCCGGAGCGGCCTTTCACCGACGAGGCGGGGTCGGGTATGTGAAAAAATAGAGGACCCCGCGCACCCGGCAGAGCCCGTTGACCCTTGCTGCCTTCCGGCCCTGGGGGAGTTCACAGGATGCGCGCCGCGCGGGATCCAATGAACAGTGTAGACGGCTTTCGCCGGCCGCTGCACACCACCTACCGGGGCCGAGATGCAAACCTCGAGTTCCACCGGTTCTTCGCAGGTCAGGTACCCGTTTAACGCTTCGCGCCCGCAATTGGGTATGCTGCTCCACGGAGGATTCGCCTAGTGGCCTATGGCGCTCGCCTGGAACGCGGGTTGGGTTAACGCCCTCAGGGGTTCAAATCCCCTATCCTCCGCCAAAGGAACCCCTGTGAACTGCTGAGAAGCGGTTCACAGGGGTTCTTTTCTGTCCTCATGCAACGAGTAATGCAACAGGGTCTCGGTTCAGCTCGATGTTCTGCGAGCTCAGACGGTCTGCCGACTCGTGGTGGTTTCGATCCCGCAGCGCGCCGAATCGGAATGCTGCTGCGTGATTTCGAGTGGCCCGCCGATGGCCCGAACCCGATTCGGGAAGCTATGGCCACATCTGCTCCTGCAGCCCGCGTTGGTCATGAAATGACACCCGCGCCGCAAGTCTTATTTATCCAGATCCCATTCTGGATAAGATAGGCATGGAAAGCAAGGCGGCAATATAGCGTGGATACAGGGAGAGACCAGATGGCGTACAGGACGTTGAAATCGATCTTTCACCAACGAGATCGTGCTGGTGCCGATGCTGAGGAGCGAGCGCGACGCGATTCTCCCGCCGCCGTCCACTGGGACCTACTGATCGGCGAACACTCGACGTTCGCACTGATGACACCCGAAGTCGCAGCGCTGATCGAACGGATCATGAGCTTCGAGCCGAAGATCCGGGCTGAGTGGAACGGGCTGCCGGCCCTCGCGCGCACCCACTACCTGCATCGCATGGTGATCGACGAGATCCAGGCAACGAACGAGATCGAACAGGTCCGCTCAACCCGGAAGGAGATCAGCGAGGCAATCGAGATGGTGTGGGCGGAGCAACCCCTCGCGAACAAGCGGTTCGCCGAGATGGTGCGGCTCTATCTCAATATCGGCAACGACCAGGCCGAGAGTCCGCAGACGCTCGACGACATCCGAGACGTCTACGACGCGGTAACTCGGGGCGAGATTCGCGACGAGGACGCCCCCGATGGGAAGCGGTTCCGGCAAGGGCCAGTATCGATCACGTCAGGAATCAAGGTCGTGCACACCGGTGTGGTACCCGAGTCAGCGATCGACGACGCGCTGACCCTCATGCTGAGCCGGGGGGGCGACGACTCGATTCCACGACTGATCAGGGCAGTGGTCGCGCACTTCATCTTCGAGTACACGCACCCGTTCTACGACGGCAACGGCCGAACCGGACGCTACCTTCTCGCGCTGGACCTTCGACAGGTGTTGGCTCCGTATGCGAGCCTGGCATTGTCGGCGACCGTCGCCGACAACAAGGATCGTTACTACAAAGCATTCTCTGACGCGGAGAATCCATTGAACCGCGGAGATCTGACGCCCTACCTGATCGATATGCTGGAGATCATCGCCGAGGCGCAACATCGACTGCTGCTCGACCTCTCCGAGAGGCGGCATAAGATCGACACACTCGAGGCGCGTATCCGCGTTCTGGTGGAGGATGAGGAATTTCCGCTGAACTTGGGACTCGATCGCGAGTCGACGCCGCCGGTTGATAGCAACCACATCGGCGCAGTCCTGTTCACCCTGGGTCAGGCCCACTGCTTCGAGGCGAACCGCGCCATCAAGTTGAACACCCTGGTCGAGGTGGTGGGTCGATCCAGCCAGTTCGCCCGCCCGCGACTTCAGCGCCTGGACGATGCCGGGATCATTGAGACGGTTACGAAGAGACCGCTGCGCTTCCGGCTCACGGCACGGGGGGTATCGCTCCTCGATCTGGATGGGGAGTGATTTTCGCCAGGTCGCAGATGGGCTAGGTGGCGATTGGGCGCACGATCGACGTTTCCATTCCCACTCGCGAATGGAGTGCAGTGGCCGCAACATTTGTGGTCTTCGTCGGCGCACTGGTTCTGCCGCCGGGTACCGCACGACGATTGGTTGCAGCGAGCTGGGCCGTCCACCCGATTTTCGACCTACTTCACGAGCGTGGTCCAGAATCACGTCTGCCGGATTGGTACCCCGCAATTGCGCGGGATACGACCTCGGAGCCGCTGGACTTCTTGCTGCCGAACCACGCAATTTCGTTTGACAGACTCACAAACCCGAGGACAGACTTTCCGTCCAACCCAACCATCGGGAGTACGCGTGATTGCCGGCCAGACCAATCTGCTCGCAGATTGCAGCAGTTGCTTCGGTCTGTGCTGCGTCGCACTCCCCTTTTCCAAGTCCTCCGACTTCGCGACCAACAAGAATGCCGGCGACCCCTGCAAGAACCTGCAGCAGGATTTCCGTTGCGGCATTCACACCGGATTGCGAAAGAAGGGCTTCACCGGTTGCACCGTCTACGACTGTTTCGGTGCGGGACAGAAGGTTTCACAGCAGACCTACGACGGCGTCAGCTGGCGTGATGCCCCGGAGACCGCGTCGGACATGTTCGAAACCTTCCCTGTCGTACGCCAGTTGCACGAACTGCTCTGGTATCTCGCCGAAGCCCGCTCGCTGAAGCAAACCCACTCGATACGAAAGGAACTCGACGCTGCACTCGCGGAGACGGAAAGCCTGACCAACGGCACGCCTTCGCAGATTCAAGCCGTCGACGTCTCAGCACACCGAGCGGCAGTCAACACACTGCTCTTGCAGACGAGTAACCTTGTGCGCTCACCGATCTCAGGCAAGAAGGGCCGAAAACTCGACCATCGCGGCGCAGACCTCATCGGCGCCAAATTTCGTGGTTCCGATCTACGTGGGGCCAACTTTCGCGGGAGTTACCTGATCGGTGCAGACCTCCGCGACTGCGAACTCGATCGAGCCGATCTGATCGGTGCAGACTTACGCGGCACCGACATTCGCGGCGCAAAACTCCGCGGCAGTATCTTTCTCACTCAGTTCCAGATCAACGCGGCGATCGGCGATTCGGCTACCACGCTGCCCGATTCACTGACCCGCCCCGGCCACTGGGCCTGAGCCAGACGACTGTTCGCGACTGTCAACTCCGTCGACGGAGAACGACCTTGTTAGCTTCCGGATCGACAGACACCCACGGCGGGTCACCGTCCGTTCCGTCCTCACGATGCATCAATGCGCTCTGACGCTGTTCGAATTCATGATGCTTGGACCCCTGAAACAGGGCAGCAACCTCTTCGAAGCCCGCGGCCGAGACCGGACGAGTCGTACGTCCCCGAGTCCACGGCAGTGCCCGGCCGCCGGTGAGCCGGTTCCAGAGAGTCTCGGCGAAAGCGAACAGGACCAGCAGCACGAGCAAGCCTGGCAGCGTCAACGCGAACAGAGTGCCCATGAAAGAAGTCTAGCGACGAACGCCCCCGGTTCCCTCGACTTCCGATCGGCCGCCCTATGTCTGGTCCCGCGGTCGATGATCTGCCAGAATGCAAGCTGTTACGACTAGTAACACCTTCGGGGGGAGGATTTCACATGAGCTTGATACTTGCAGCTACCGACCGTTCGGAGCTTGCCCAGACACTCGGTACCGAATTAATACATTTCGGGCACCAGATACAGCTCGTCCGCACCGGGCGTCGACTACTCGACGACCTGGACACCGACAGTTTCGATATCGCCGTGATCGATCTCCTTCTGCCGGACATCGACGGCTACGAGATCGCACGGCAGATCCGCTTGCGCAGTTCGATGCCGATCATGATGCTGGTGGATACCTACGAGGACATCGACGAAGCACCACATCGCGCTGTCTCGGACTTTGTGCTGAACCCGATCGATTCTCACGCGCTCGATCTTCGGGTCACCGAAATCCTTCGTGAAACCGCACATCCCGCCCCCGGCAAACACCAACGTCACGGTGACCTGCTCCTCGATCGACGTGCGATGACGGCGACGATGGGCGGAAAGCTGCTGGTCCTCAGTCGGACCGAATGGCGGGTACTCCTGGAGCTGTCGACCGAGCCTGGGCGCGTGTACTCACGTGATCACCTGATCCGAAACGTGTGGGGTTCCGACCACGAAAGAACGCGTGTAGTCGACGCAACCATTCTCAGCCTGCGGTCCAAACTCGAATCCGATCCCGCGAAACCGAAGTACATCAAAACCATCAGGGGATTCGGATACCGCTTCGGCCCGGTCGACTGAAGTCGCCTTCGTGTCGGTGCCGCTCGATAAGCTCTTGTCATGGGTTGGTACACACCACAATCGGTCGCCCCGGATCTCTCCGACATCCTGGTGTGTGGCTGGACGGCGTGCGCAGAAGGAGAACACCTCCTCGTGCCCGATGCTTGCATGGACGTGCTGTGGATACGCGGCGTCGGCATACGCGTCTGTGGCCCCGAAACCGCTGCATGGTCATTCACTCTTCCGCCCGGAACACGCTCCGTGGGTGTTCGATTCCGCCCTGGATCGGCATCGCCGATGTTGCGAACCTCGGCGTCCGAGCTTCGGGATTCTCGCGCCGATCTCAGCGATGTAACCGACGCACGCACGGAACGAATACTGTTGAACCGCTTGGAAAATTCCGAAGACCACGAACAGGTCTCCATCCTCGAAAGCGCTGTTCGGAGTTGGGTAAGTTCGAGTTTCCGTCACGATCCGGTGATCAACCACGTTCGCACCGCACTGTCCGAACATTCGTGGAATGTCAGGTCTCTCGCCGACGCGGCGGCACTGACTTCGCGCCAACTCCAACGTCGATGCAACGACGCCTTCGGATACGGCCCGGCAACGCTGCGCTCGATCCTGCGCCTCCAGCGCTTCATGGCGCTCGCTCGCAGTCGACCCGCGCTGGGACTCGCTGAATCCGCAGCGCACTGCGGATTCAGCGATCAGGCCCACTTGACCCGTGAATGCCGCCGAATCTCGTCGCTGACCCCGGCGGCTCTACTCCGCACCCAAGCCCCCGACTGGCACGGGTCGGATACCGTCGTCGCGCTAGCAGAGGGAGACGCGGTCGCGTAATCCCGACCGCGCTCCCCCGCCGTCACTTCTGCCTGAAAAGCGTCCTTGCCGACCACAGCCCACCGAGGGAAAGAACTGCGACGGTCATGTAGTAGTAACTCGGGGCGTCGAGCGAGCCTGTTGTACTGATCAACCAGGTCAAGACCAACGGCGCGATTCCGCCGAGCAAAGTCACTCCGAGGTTGTACGACAATGACATTCCGGTAGCCCGGATCTCTGCCGGGAACAGCGAACTCATCAGGGCGGGCAAGGGACCGAAGGCAAACGCCATGATGACACCCAGGACCGAAACAACCAGGACGAGGGTCAGAGTCGACGGGTGATCGACCATCAATTTGAAGAGCGGCCAGGCCAAGACGATTGCCGCAACGGCGGCCCAGGTCATAACTCTCGCCGGTCCGACCCGGTCTGCAAGATGCCCGATCAACGGCACGGTGATCAAGGTGACCAGTCCGGCGACGATGCCGCCGAGATAGCCGGCCGAGGCGGAAACTCCGAGGTTCTTCACGGCAAACGTCGGCATGTACAAGATGAGGTAGATCGAGATAGTCGCGACGCCCACTACTGCGGCACCGGTCAGCACCCGGCCGAGATGCCTGGTCAGCGTCGTCTTCAGCGGAGCCTTTTCCGGAACGCTCGTCTTGAAATCGTCCGTTTCGTCAAGCTTGGCACGGATGTAGAGTCCGACCGGCCCGACGATGATGCCGAAGAAGAACGGAACGCGCCAGCCCCACGAGTAGAGCGCTTCATGCGAAAGGTGGGTGTTGAGCACGTATCCGAACAGCGATGCCAGGAAAACCGAGGCACCCTGGCTGGCAACTTGCCAGGAAGAGTAGAACGCCTTCTTGTGTGGCGCAGTCTCCACGAGGAAGGTTGTAGCAGTACCGAATTCACCGCCGGCGGAGAATCCTTGAATGAGACGCGAAACAAGGATGACGACGCCGGCCCACGGTCCGATCATCGAGGTCGTCGGCGCCACGGCCATGATGAGCGTGCCGATCATGATCAGCATCATCGTCAACGTCAAGGCGTTCTTGCGCCCGCGACGATCGGCGTAGCTACCGAGAACCATCCCGCCAAGCGGCCGGATGACGTACGAGATCGCAAACGTCGCGAACGTCAGTATCAAACCGAGCGTGTTGTCGCCGCCGGGAAAGAAATTATGGGCGATCACCACTGCGAATGATGCGTAGACGATGACGTCGAACCATTCGAGCGCAGCGCCGAGCGAACTGCTGATCACCGCCTTGCGAGCAGCGGCCAGGCGTTCCGGGGTGACTGTTCCGGAGGTTGGCGTAGTTGCCGTGGACATGGTTTTCCTTAGGGGGTCAGGGTGGGTCAGGCGCGGGCGTGAGCGATGACGTTCCGAACGAACTGCTCGCACTGTGCCAATTGGTCAAGTGTCACGTACTCGTCAGGTGCATGCGCCTGAGTGATGCTTCCCGGCCCACACACGACAGTGGGGATACCGATAGTCGCGAACATCCCGGCCTCGGTGGCGTACGCGACCTTTTCGTCCGATGCCCGACCACCCCATTGTTCGACCAGTGCGGCCGCCGAAGCATTCGCATCCGTCTCCAGGGGAGGGACCGAGGCCGACACGTGCATCGTCACGGAGGCTGACGGGTTTTCTTCCCGCATCAGGTTCTCGATCCGATTCGTCTCGGCGGCAAAGCGTTCGAGCAAATCTGCGGCGCCAGCTGAGCTGATGCTCCTGAACTCGAAAGTGATGGAGCAATCCTCGGGGACAGTGTTCACTGCGATCCCGCCGGATACGAGATTGACCGAACACGTCGTCCAGGCCACGTCGAATGCGTCGTCGTACGGGCCGGACGCACGGAGCTCGTCGGCCGCGCTTCTGACGAATCGAATCAACTCCGCGCCGTATTCGATCGCGTTGACTCCTTGCGGAGTAAGCGACGAGTGCGCCGAAACACCATGCAGATCAACACGTATGACGTTCATCGACTTGTGTGCGCGAATGACCCGCATCTCCGACGGCTCTCCGACGACGCACACATCAGGGCGCAGGTTCCGGGAAACAACCTCCTCGACCAACCCGGCCGCACCGATGCAGCCGACTTCCTCGTCGTAGGAGAATGCAAAGTGAATCGGCTTCGCCAGCGGCCGAGCAACGATGTCGGGGATCGCAGCGACGACGATCCCGATGAACGACTTCATGTCGCACGTGCCACGTCCGTACAGGCTTCCGTCGCGAACGTCGGGCGTGAAAGGCTCGCTACTCCAGTCTTGATCGTCGACCGGCACTACGTCTGTATGGCCGGAGAACATCACACCGCCGGCAGTACTTCCGTCAGGAGGAGTGAACGTTGCCAACAAGTTGAGCTTCGTTCCCTCGTCATCGGCAACAAGTACCGGCTCGACCCCATGGCGACGTAGTTCCGCCGCAATGAGATTGATCAACGGTCGATTGCTCACGGCACTCGTCGTATCGATTCCGATGAGGCGTTGCACCCACTCGAGGCTTCTCTCTGTCGGAACAGCGGGCAACGTGGTCGATGACATCTGGTTTCTCCTTTCACAGCATGAACGCGGTGGGCACTCGCCACCGCGTTCTGCCCTTCGAGCATGAATGAAGTGATCCCAGACACAGTGAAGATGCACGATACTTGCACCATGATCGAAGAAACGCAGGATTCCGCCGTACTGGACGACGTCGACCTCGCCCTGATCAATTGCCTGCAACTCGACCCGCGAGCGCCGTGGCGCACGGTTGGCGACGCGCTCAAAGTGGATCCGGTTACCGTGGCTCGCCGCTGGCAGCGGTTACAGGATTCCGGCACCGCCTGGGTCTCTGCCAGGGCAACCGGCCATGGCCGTCCGGAGTCGTGTCTGGCTTTTGTCGAAGTCGACTGCACGACTTCGAACGCGTTGACGATTGCAGAACGACTTGCCCGCTGGCCGCACGTACTGAGCGTCGAACACACAAGCGGCCCAGGCGACTTGACACTTCTCGTCGAGGTCAGAGACATGGCTTTCCTGTCGCGCTTCCTGCTTCGGTCGCTCGCGTCGGTACCCGGGATCGTCAGTTCGCGTGCACACCTCGTCACCGAGGTCTTCGCGATCGGAGACGATTGGAAATTGCAGGTACTCGATGCCACGCAGCGGGCGGTGATGACAGACCGGCCTGTGCGCTACAAATATGCTCCGACGGATCAGCGCCATCACGGGAAGACCTTCGACGCGGTCGACCGCCAATTGATATTGAAGCTGGGCGAGGACGGTCGATCCTCGATTGCCGAGCTCACGGTCGGTACCGGCCTCAGCGAAAGTACGGTCAGGCGGCGACTTGCCGAATTGACGTCGCGCAACCAGATCGTGTTCCGCTGCGACGTGTCTCTGCCACTGTCCGGCTGGCCCCTCGTGACCTGGGTGTGGGGATATGTCGATCCCACGGACCGGTCGACGATTCGTGCCCTGGTGGAGCGAGTGCCGGGAACGCGGGTGTGCATGCGGATATCCGGTGGACGCGCCAACACACTGCTCGCGATCGCCGCACACTCCCTTCGCGAAACTCCCATTACCGAAGTACAACTCGCACAAGAGGCACCGGGTCTGGTGGTGCTGAACAGGTCAGTGGTGCTGCGATCGATGAAGAGGGTGGGCCGACTTCTCGACGACGAGGGCAAGAGTGCCGGGGTCGTACCGATGGACATCTGGGCGGAAGCCCCGGAGATCGAGTGAATGTCCGAAATAATCAATCACGATGCGCTGTGGCGGTGAAGGATTGTTGTCATGACTTCAACAGAGATCTCCCCCGCCCAGCGTTATCGGGATCTGGCCGCCGGATTCACGGCCCGGATCGACGCCGTACCCGCCGACCGCTGGGACGACGATTCCCCCTGCGAGGGCTGGACCGCCCGCGACGTGGTGAGACACGTGCTCGACAGCGAACGAGACATGGTCAAGGTAGTCGGCCTGGAATTGGCACCCGGTCCGTCGGTCGACGACGACCCGTCGGCAGCCTGGGCGGCCGTCCGCGATTCGATGCAGGAAATTCTGGACGATCCGGCAAAGTCCACCCTGGAATACGACGGACACTTCGGCAGGACCAACCTCGGGGCCACGGTCGAAGGGTTCTTGTGTTTCGATCTGGTCATCCACGGTTGGGACCTCGCGGCCGCAACCGGCACCGATACGACGATGCGAGACGCGGACGTGGAGTGGGTGTCGGAGATCGCCGCGGGCCTGGGCGAGTCGATCCGCATGAGCGGTGTGTGCGGCCCGGAAATACAGGTTCCGGACAACGCTGACAAAGCGACGAAACTCCTTGCCTTCCTCGGCCGGAAGGCGTGAAAAAGCACCCCTGACGTGGGCATTACTTCCATACGCATGTAATGTCGCGGTATGCCGGAACGCCGAAAATCCTCCACGAGTCCAGACCTGCTTGCGGCGGCATTGTTCGATGTCGCCGCGGAATCCGGACTGGAAAATGCCAGCGTTCGCGAGGTCGCAAAACGGGCGGGTGTCTCGATCGGCGCAGTGCAACATCATTTCTCGACCAAGGACGAGATGTTCGCATTCGCACTGCGAACACTCGTCGATCGATTGTTGACGCGACTGGCCGAATCGTCCGCCGACGCAGACCCGCATACCGCCCTGTTCCAGGCGCTCTCGCAACTCCTGCCCCTCGACGAGCAACGCACGCGTGAGGCGCATGTGCTCGCCGCGTTTGCCGTGCGCGCCGCAACCAGTGAGTCACTCTCCGAAATTCGCCGGACAACCCTGTTCACAATCCGCACTGGCATCTCGACAGTTCTGATCGGCATCGGAACTCCGGAAGCGGAAACCAGAGCGGCACTTCTGCTTTCAACCGTCAATGGATTGGCACTCGACGCACTCGGAAGCCCCGCCATGTATCCGCCGCAGTACCTCGATCACGCTTTGGAAACCCAGATCCGCCTCACCCTGCACGACGCCGAGAACCCGCTCGCCTCCGTCGGGCTCGCCAGCTGACGTGGAAGGAGCAGGACGCTTCGCGCCGAGCCCGTCTGGCGATCTCCATCTGGGAAACCTCCGAACCGCCCTCTTGGCTTGGCTTTTCGCCCGCACCAGCGGGCGCGACTTCCTCATTCGGGTAGAGGATCTCGACCGTGTCCGCCCCGGCGCGATGGAACGACAACTCGACGATCTGCGCAGGCTCGGCCTCACGTGGGACGGCCCAGTCGTATTGCAGTCACACCGTCTTCCCTTGTACCACAAGGCTATCGACCAATTGCGCGAGCGTGACCTGACCTATCCCTGCTTCTGCACACGCAAGGAGATCCTGCAGGCACCGTCAGCGCCCCATGCTCCAGACGGCGCCTACCCCGGCACGTGTCGGAACCTTTCGGAGGCCGAACGCGCCGAGAAATCGGCAAGTGGCCGATCTCCCGCGCTGAGGCTACGGGCCGGCATCGACTCGTTCACCGTCCATGACGAACTGTTCGGCGAGGTGACGGGACCAGTCGACGACGTCGTCCTGCTCCGCGGAGACGGGGTGCCCGCTTACAACCTTGCCGTTGTCGTCGACGACGGTGCACAGAACATCGACCAGGTGGTTCGCGGCGACGACCTCCTGACCTCGGCTCCACGTCAGGCATACCTTGCCCAGCTGCTCGACATCGAACCACCGTCGTACGCCCACGTTCCTCTTGCCTTGAACAGTGAAGGCAAGCGACTCGCGAAGCGCGACGGCGCAGTGACTCTGGCAGATCAACTCGAGGCCGGACGCAGTACCGAGCAGGTTCTGACGATGATCGCGTCGAGCATCGGTCTCGCCGAACCCGGCGAGGTTGTCACACCACCCCAATTGGCGGATCGATTCGACTCTCGCAAGATCCCCCGGACCCCGTGGGTTTTCCCGGCGAAGTAAGTGACGTATCAATCGGTGCCTCGTCGGAACAAAACTACGATTGTCCGATATGACAAAGCCGTCCGCAATAGCTATTCGTTGGCAATTCTCGAATAGTGAAGTACGGTCGAGACTGGCGAAGGAAATTCAGGGCGAGTTGTTCCTGCAAAACCACGCCCGGGATCTGAACCTGGAATCCGACCACAGTACCCACTTGCAGCATCCACGCTGACACGCACGTGCGGCACGGGCGACTCAGGACGAAAAGGAATACGCATGGTCCGCGAGCTTCGCGAGGCACTCGACGACCATCAATTCGAGGTGTTGTATCAACCCCAGGTCAATCTGAACTCGTCAGCAATTATCAGCTATGAAGCTCTTTTGCGTTGGCGCCATCCGCTGCGAGGGTTGATCGAACCTCAAGATTTCATGCGCTCCGCCGAATCCTCTGGGCTCATCATTCCCATCGGGCTACAAGCTCTGGAAATGATTTGTGCCCAAACAGCGTCGTGGCCTGAGCACATGATGGTCGCGGTCAACTTTTCGCCTCGCCAACTCGCTACCCCGCACGCCGCTCACGAGATCCTCGGAGCCCTCGACAGTTCACAAACGCCACTGAGCAGAATAATCGTGGAAGTCACCGAACTCGGCGTCGTAGGCCGGCATGCCGCCGAGACTCTTCACGTCTTGCACAACGAGGGAATTCGAATCGCGCTGGATGATTTCGGGGCGGGCTTCGCGTCCTTCTCCGCATTGTCGGAATTGCCGCTCGACATTCTCAAGATCGACCAATCCTTGACCTGGGCTGTCAGCGCAGCGGGTCGTGCTGGAGACCGCGCCTTCATGGTCATGGAGTCCATCGCCGACATCGCTCGGAAGCTAGGGCTTGATTCGATCGCAGAGGGCGTCGAAACCGCGGAACACGCAGCCAACGTCTTGCGGGCCGGCTGCGACATGGGCCAGGGCTATTACTTCGGCAAGCCACTTCCTGCGTCGTCCGTCGTCACTCCCGTGTGAGCGCTCGCCACTTCAGCACGACGACACTTCAGTACGACGACGATGCACTCGCTATGAGTGCGACCACGAGAATCACGGCAAAAATTGCCAAGAAGGCCGCGCCGACCGCAATTCCGGCTATCGCAAGCCCTCGCCCCTGTTGACCTGTCTGCTTGATCTGATTGAGCGCGACAATTCCCAGAATGATTCCGACGATTCCGCCGAGACTGTAGAAGCAACCACCCGCAAGCGATACAACCAGCGATGCAATTGCGAGACCATTGGTGCCGACCGGCTGCATCGGCGGTGCGTACCCACCCGCGAATTGATTCGGTTGACCGTACGGGTTCGGAGGTTGGCCGTACTGAGGCTGTCCGTATTGAGCTTGTCCGTATTGTCCGGATTGCTGATATTGATTCTGCTGATACTGATTTTGCGGTCCGAAATTCTGCGGCGGCAGGTACGGGTTCGGTTCACCGATTCCGCCCGGCTGGGGGTTATTACCGGGCGGGTTGTACGACGGCGGTGGATAACCCGGGTACTGCTCGTTGGGAGTGGTATATCCGGGAACTTCAGGTGAAGACTGCGTTTCGGACGGGGACACGCCGTACCCCTCAGGAGGCAGGCTCGGAAATTCTCCGTACCCAGGTTTTGCCTGGTAATCGCTCGAAGAATCGTCGTTGTTGCCCCCGGAACTCGTCATACAACGCAGCCTAAACCACAGGTGACCTCCGAATCCAAGTGAGCAGATGTCATCCACATCGCTCTTTGATCCCAGTAGGGTCATATCCACTGTCACACTCGAGCGCGATATTTACGACTGAGGGGAACACATGACAACCGGTGGGTACGACCCCAACCAGAATCCAGAAGGCGGGAAGCAATTCCCACCCCAGGATCCATATGGCCAGCAGGGAACACCTCCTCCCGGAAGTTACCCCCCTCCCGCCGGCCCCCCGCAAGGCGGAAGCTACCCGCCCCCGCAGGGCGGAAACTTCCCGCCCCCTCAGGGTGGCAACTACCCGCCTCCCGGTGGATACCCGCCGCCGCCCCAGGGCGGAAACTTCCCGCCGCCTCCGCAGTTCAACGACCAAGGTGCGTACGGCGGAGGAAACCGGCTGCCTTCGGGTGCTCAGCCGGGCGATCTGTGGATTCGACTCGGTGCCCGCATCATCGACGGCATCATCGTCGGCGTCATCGCCGCGATTCTGGCTCTATTGGTCAGTGACTCCGACAGCTTGATTCTGGTCTCGGGACTGTTCTCGGGAATTCTGACCTTCGCTTACTTCATCGCAATGGAAGTAACGCAGGGTCGGACTTTGGGAAAGATGATTCTGGGCCTTTCAGTACACGGTCCGGGTGGCGCACCTCGCCCCTCCGTCCAGCAGTCTGCGATTCGCAACGCCTTCACGTTGCTCTCGATCATTCCGATCATCGGCGGAATCCTCGCGTTGGTCGCCTACATCGTCATCGCGGTCACGATCAACAACAGCCCCACCAAGCAGGGCAAGCATGACGAGCTCGCTGGTGGAACTCAGGTAGTCAAGGGTTAGGTGCGCATATGACAACCGGTGGGCACGACCCCAACCAGAATCCCGAGGACGGAAAGCAATTCCCGCCCCAGGATCCCTACGGCCAGCAGGGAACGCCTCCTCCTGGGAGCTATCCCCCGCCGGCGGGGCCTCCGCAGGGCGGAAGCTACCCGCCGCCTGGTGGATACCCCCCACCTCCTCAAGGTGGCAATTACCCGCCGCCAGGTGGATATCCGCCGCCTCCGCAGGGTGGAAGCTATCCCCCTCCCGGTGGCAACTACCCACCGCCCGGTGGATACCCGCCACCTCCCGGAGGCGGTAACTTCCCACCGCCGCCCGCCAACGACTACGGCGCAGGATTCGGTGGACCGCAGCTTTCTGTGGGTGCGGCAATTACCTACGGCTGGAACAAGTTCAAAGACAACGCATTGGTTTGGATCGGAATCTCGATCATCGCGTTCTTGATCGCCGGACTGATCCAGGGCGCTTTCAACGGTTTCGACTACACCAATACCGAATTCAGCGCGCTGTCGATCGTGGGTGGATTGGTCACCGCTATCGTCGGCTACATCATCCAAGCCGCATTCCTTCGAGGAGCGTTGAGCGAACTGGATGGAATCAAGCCGGCTTTCGGCACCTTCTTCCAATTCACCAACATCGGCGCAGTTGTTCTCGGCGGTTTCCTGGTAGCAGTGGCAACTTACGTCGGTTTGGCTCTCTGCATCATTCCCGGCATCATCGCGGCGTTCCTGCTCTACTACACGCTGACCTTCATCGTGGACAAGAATCAGGATGCGATTTCGGGCATCAAATCGAGTTACGCGTTGACCTCGTCGAACGTCGGAACGTTGGTCCTGCTGGCGCTCGCTCTGATCGGTATCAACATCGTCGGTGCGCTGCTGTGTGGAATCGGTCTTCTGGTGACGGCGCCCGTCGCGTTGATCGCCAGCACCTACGCATACCGCGTGCTGACCGGCGGCCATGTAGCTGCCTGATCCGTTCGTTTGCATCACCGAAGGCCCTGCGGTTCCACGTGAAACCGCAGGGCCTTCGGTGTGTTCTGCGCAACTGGACGGTCGCCAACTCGCATCCGAGCGCCTTGTGGTGCTTGGATGACGGACGTGACAGCTCAGGATCAGCAAGACGAATCGACCCACGAAACCAAATTTGCGCACGTCAGCCGGGGTTATTACCCGACGATCGTCGCGCTCTTCACCGCAACGCTGCTGATCTCGAACGTGGCGGCGACCAAGGGGGTCGCCTTCTTTGCGGATTCCGACTTCTCGCTCGGTCCCTTGCAGATTCTGCCCATCATCACCGATGGTGGATTCTTCTTGTTCCCGCTCGCCTACGTCCTCGGTGACGTGCTCAGCGAGGTCTACGGCTTCAAAGCGACCCGACGCGCGATCTACCTGGGCTTCGGCGCACTGATTCTTGCCGCTGCGTGCTTCTGGATTGCAGTGCAACTCCCGTCGGCAGAGTTCTACGAGAACCAGGCCGCCCTCGAAACCGTGGTCGGTGTCATTCCCCGGCTACTGGTCGCGGGCTTGGCCGCCTACCTCGTCGGACAGCTACTGAACTCACTGGTTCTGGTCATGATGAAAAAGCGCATGCAGGAGAAGCATCTGTGGGCGCGACTGATCGGCTCGACCGTCGTCGGCGAATTCGCCGATACCCTCATCTTCTGTTCCATCGCGGCCGGTGTCATCGGCATCAGCACATGGGAAGACTTCATCAACTACGTGCTGGTCGGCTTCCTGTGGAAGACGCTTGTCGAGGTTCTGGTCATGCCGATCACCTACCGCGTCATCGCATACGTGAAGAAGCGCGAACCGACCTACGCCTGAGGTGCAGGCGTCTTCGCCGCGTAGAACTTTCCGAGCATGTCTGCCTTGAAGTCGTGGAAATACCCACCTTCGATGCTGGCTCGGATGTCGTCGACCAACTTCACGGTGAATCGCTCGTTGTGGATGGTGCAAAGCGTCGACGCGAGCATTTCCTTCGCCTTGAAGAGGTGATGGATGTACGCGCGGGTGTAATTGGCGCACGTGTAGCAGTCGCACTCGTCGTCGATAGGCGTGAAGTCACGACGGAATCGGCTGATGTTGATGTTGAACCTGCCGGAGCGGACGTAAATCGCAGCATTGCGAGCAACACGCGACGGGTTGACGCAGTCGAAAGTGTCCGCGCCGTTCTCGATTGCGACGAAGAAGTCGTCCGGTTCACTGATGCCGAGCATATGACGCGGCTTGTTCTCGGGTAGTTCCTCGTTACACCAACGCACGATCGTTCCGAGGTTCTGCTTCTCGAGGGCGCCGCCGATGCCGTAGCCGTCGAAGCCGTATCCGTTCTCGCCTTCGATCGACTCGAGTCCGCGGCAGGCTTGACGTCGCAGATCTTCGTACTGCGCGCCTTGGATCACGCCGAAGAGAGCCTGATAGGGCTTGTCAGCGCGTTCGGCGGTGAGCTTCTCGTGTTCATTGATACAGCGGATCGCCCACGCCTGCGTGCGCTCGACCGATCGCTCCTGGTAGCCGCGGGTGTTGAGCAGCGTTGTGAGCTCGTCGAACGCGAACATGATGTCGGCGCCGAGCTGATGCTGGATCTGCATCGACACCTCGGGGGTGAAGCGATGCTTACTGCCGTCGAGGTGCGATTTGAACGTCACGCCCTCGTCGTCGACTGTCGCGAGACGCTCCTTGCCCTTCGCGATGACGTCGTCGGACTGCACACCGACGGCCTCCATCGCGAGCACCTTCTTGAACCCGACGCCAAGAGACATCACCTGGAAGCCACCGCTGTCGGTGAAGGTGGGCCCGTCCCAGTTCATGAACTTGCCCAGCCCGCCGGCCTCGTCGACGATGTCGGGGCCCGGCTGCAGGTACAGGTGGTACGCATTGGCGAGCAACGACTGCGCACCGAGTTCCTTCATGGACTCGGGCAGCACGGCCTTGACCGTGGCCTTGGTTCCGACAGCCACGAACGACGGCGTCGCGATATCGCCGTGCGGTGTGTGGATGGTTCCGGTTCGTCCGAGCCGGTCCTCGAGCCTGGTCCCTATCGTGAAAATCGACTCGGGACGCTTGTCGACGGAGGGCGCGGGCGGTGTCGGTACTGCAGAAGTCACGGGCTCAATCCTGTCACAGGAGCAAATATCGCCGTGATCACAGCGAAGAAAGTTCCTACGCGATCAGCATCCGCATTGGTCTACTGACCGAACCCGAGCGGTACCGCCGCGTGAGGGTCCCCACCATACTTCCCACTACACATCCCCCGGCTCGACCGGTTTACCCCGCCAACCCGCTGACAGGAGCTCACTTGACGAGACAGACCGGCCAGACCTACAACTTCGTCACCGTCGAGGTCACAGACTCGATTGCCACCGTGACTATCGACAAACCTCCAGCCAACGCATTCAACCCCAGCATGATCGCCGAGCTTCTGGAGATACTGCCGGTACTCGCGTCGGACCAGACCGTCCGCGTCATTGTCGTGACGGGCACTGGACGGTTCTTCGTCGCCGGTGCGGACATCACCGTGATGCGCGAGCTGACGGAAGAAACTCAGCGCGCGATGCGCCCGTGGGTCGACGTACAGCGGATCCTCGAGTCGGCTCCCAAACCTGTCGTCGCGAAGATCAACGGGCACGCACTCGGCGGCGGAGCAGAACTGACGTTGGCCTGCGACTTCCGCATCATGGCGCAGTCGGCGACCATCGGCTTCCCCGAGATCGGACTTGGGCTTTTTCCGGGTGCCGGTGGCAGCCAGCGACTTCCACGCCTCATCGGGGCTCACCGAGCCAAAGTGCTCATGATCGAAGGCAAGCGCCTCAGCGCCGAGCATGCACTCGATATCGGCCTGGTCGACACCGTCGTTGCGGACGCCGACCTCGATGCGCATTGCGCTGACCTCGCACGCGAACTCGCGACGAAACCCACTGCCACCATCGGAATGATCAAACGCATTGTCGACGAGGGCATGTCGTTGCCGCTCGATCAAGCGCTGGATCTCGAATTCGAGGCAGTGCTCGACCTGATCAAGACGGACGACGCTGCTGAGGGACTTCAGTCATTCCTCGACAAGCGGTCCCCCACCTTCACGGGACGCTGACAGCTCCCATTTACCGAGAGGCCATCATGCTCAACAAATTTCAGAAGAAATGGGTGGGCGCAGTCGCTTCTCTCGCCGCCCTGACGATCGCGGTCAGCGGATGCACCCGGCCCGCTACCGACAACTCCGCGGAAAGTGGTGGCCTGGTACGGATCGCGGTGGGTGTAGACCCGTCGTACGCCCCGATTTTCCTGGCCGACCACGAGGGCATGTTCGAGGCCGCCGGCCTCGACGTCCAGGTCATCCAGACGGAAGGCGGGGCGGCGGGCGCCCAGAACGTCGTAGCCGGAACTTCGGAACTCTCCGGCAATGCCGACTCGACGGCACTGTCCGTCATGGCCGCCAATCCGAGCCTGCGGGCGCTGGGCGTATTTCAGGAATCCGACCGATACTTCCAGGTTGTACTGAGGAATGGCGTCGAGCCGAAGTCGATCAAGACCATGGGCGTCTTCCCCGGCATCGGCCTCTACTTCACGAACCAGTACCTGGCCAGTCTCGGCATCGACCCCACGACGGTCACACTCGTGAGCACAAGCCCGCCCGAACAGCCTGCTTTGCTGGCGCGCGGTGACATCGACGGCTTCCTGTCCTTCGACCCCTGGGTGACGCAGAGTGTCAATACCGGCGGGCGCGTTGTTGCCACGACCGGCGACTTCGGCGCCAAGTACGCCCAATGGATCATCGCTTCGGACAACTGGTTGTCCGCGAACGAAGAAACCGCAGGCAAGGTGTTCAAGGTGATCTCGGAAGCGTCGGCAATCGTGAACTCGGATCCGGATCGGGCTGCAACCGCAATTGCCGCGTCTATCCAGATGGACCCGGCCGAGGCCGCAGACCGGGTGACCCAAATCGATTTCGGTGGACGCGGATTCACCGAGGACGACGTGGAGCGCGCAAACGAACTTGTTGCATTCTTCCGCGAGCAGGGCAAGATCTCCGCGGACATCGATCCGTCCGCTGTCCTCCTCTCGGGATGGTTCGAGCAGAACGCCGCCTGAGCGGAGAGTGAGAACGGGTCCGGTGGGCAGACCGAAATCATGTCGCCCACCGGGCCGCAGAACTACGTTCGACACCAGTCGGTTCGGCGATATCTTTCGATTGAAACGGAGTAGTTGTGGTGCATCCCCCGGTACGGGTCGTAGAGATTTCCAGTCCGTTTGCGCGATTCGCCGGGCGCATCCTGGTCGGGCTGGGTTTCGAAGTCATTCTGGTAGAACCACCCACCGGTGACCCCAGTCGCACCGAGTCCCAGGGTGATTCGTACTTGCATTGGCATGCGGGCAAGAAGTCCGTTGTCCTCGATATCGACGACAGCAACGATCGCCTCGCTTTCGAAGCATTGCTGCGCAGTGCCGACGTCCTGCTCGACGGCAGCGCGACCGGCGCTCTACGCGACAACCGAGGATCTCTCGTTCACGTACGAGTGACACCCTTCGGCACAACCGGACCGCGAAGTGACTGGAAGGCAACAAATCTGACCGTCGCGGCACTCGGCGGGATGATGGCCCAGGTCGGCGATCCCGAGCACCCTCCACTGCTGCTCCCCGAACTCCAGGCTGAGCAGCTCGCCGGAATCAATGCCGCAATCGGCGTGCTTCTCGGACTGCGTTCGCGATCCAAGGGCCACAACCCGTTGCTGGAGATCAGCGCTCAGGAATGTGTTGCCGCCGCGCTGGAAGCGGGCACTCTTGCCTACATTCACGAGGACCGCGTACCACCGCGTCCGGGCCGGGTACATCCGCTCGTTCCGCACGGACTGTTCCAGGCCGCCGACGGTTATGTCGGTGGCGGCCTCGGCGGTAGCCCCCGCATGTGGGACGGCATGCTGGCCTGGCTGATCGACAACGATGCTCAGGACGATCTCGATCAACCGGAGTGGTCCGACGCGGTCTACCGAAAGACGCATCAGGAACACATTTTCGACGTTCTGTCCGCCTTCATCGCGAAGTGGCCGAAGGAAGAATTCGCGGTCAGCGCGCAGTCACGCAAGTTGCCGTGGGCAGCGGTCGACCGGCCCGAAGAACTGCTGCGTAACCCGCAACTCAACGACCGGGACTTCTTCACCGACGTGACCGGAGATCACGGTACCTACCGCGATCTCGGGTTCGGCTTCGCTTTCCCCGAAGGCCGGCGCATCGGAACGCTCGAGGCTGCCCGGTTGGGCCAGCATCAGGAACTCTTGAAGGCCACCTCGCCTGTGGCAGTGAACGAAACCCACGAGTTCAGCGGTGGCAGCACGCCCAGCCTCGAAGGTGTCCGCGTCCTGGATCTCACGTGGGTGTTGGCGGGCCCGTACGGCACCAGAATCCTTGCCGACCACGGTGCCGATGTCATCAAGGTCGAATCGATCGGACGCCCGGACCCGACTCGCTTTGCACCTTTCATGCATCTCTCGCGAGGACCGCACGACAATCCGAACACCAGCGGGTACTTCAACGACGTCAACCGCAACAAGCGCAGCATCACACTCGATACCCGATCCGCAGAGGGCCTTTCGGTACTGCGCGACCTGATCAGGAACTCCGACGTCGTGGTCGAGAATTTCAGCTCGTCGGTCATGGACAAGATGGGGCTC
>NZ_LVCT01000089.1:0-18732 GCF_001647205.1 Rhodococcus sp. EPR-134 | reverse complement strand
CGTATGCCGACATCGTTTCGGCAAGTACCGGTTTGACCGCACTGACCGGCTGGAACGCCGATGACGTTGTCGGAGTCATCTACGGCCATGGCGACATCGTCGCCGGACTGCAAGCCGGCGTCGCGATGCTGGCAGCCCTCGACTACCGCGACCGGACCGGCCGGGGACAGCACGTAGACCTGTCACAACTCGAAGCCATGGCAGCGCACATGGGTACCAGCGTTCTCCGAGCCGCCCGGTCACAGTCCCCCGATCCGATCGGCAACAGCCATCACGAACTGGCACCACACGGCGTGTACCCGTGCCTCGGCAGCGACCGGTGGTGCTCGATTGCCGTTCGCGATACCACGGAATGGAATGCATTGTGCCGCATCATCGAAGCAGAGAAATGGATCGGCAATCCTGACTTCGCGAGTGCAGAAAGCCGCCAAGCCGATCACGAACGTATCGACGACGCCATCGCCGACTGGACCAGGACTCTGTCACCCGAAACCGTCATGGAACGCTTGCAATCGGCGGGTATCGCGGCCGGCACCGTCCAGGACGGACGCGACCTGGTCGAGAGCGATCCACATCTTCGGGCACGCAGTTTCTATTCGGCACAGGAACATCCCCTCGCCGGAACATTCCTCCACGAAGGCATCCCCGTTCGCCGGAACTCCGAACCCGGCTCGATCCGACGCGCTGCGCCGGTGCTGGGCGCGGACACCGACGACGTCCTCGAGTCGGTGCTCGGATACAGCGACGAACTGATCGCCGGACTTCGCGACCAGTCGATCCTGTCCTGACCGCACTCATATTCAGTACATCCATTCACAGATCGCTACTAGGAGACACAATGCGCGCGGCCCGACTCCATCAGTTCGGCACTTCACCGGTCATCGACGACATCGACATTCCCACACGTGAATCCGGTCAGACGCTCGTGCGCATCGACGCTGCCGCGCTCGGCCATCTCGACATCACCGTCGCGAGCGGAAACTTCGGAGTCAAGCCGAACCTGCCACATATCGGTGGAACAGACGGAGCGGCGACGGTAATCGAATCCGACACCTATGAGCCTGGCACCCGCCTTCTGGTCCGAGGCGGCGGAGTCGGCCTGTTCAAGAACGGTTGCTGGGCTGAGTATCTGGTAGCGGCAGACAAGGCGTTCACACCCTTTGATCCCGCACTGTCGCCGGCCGTCGCCGCAACCTTCTTCCTGCCCAGCACAACCGGCTATGTTGCCGTCAACGACATTGCAGCCGTCGCTCCCGGCGAACGAGTTGTTGTCGCCGGAGCATCCGGCGCTGTCGGATCGATGGCAGCACAGTTCGCTCTGCTTGCCGGAGCGTCCGAGGTAATCGGTGTTGTACCGCGCGAAGATCAGGCTGCCTTGCTTCCGGAGGGTGTGCGTCCCGTCGTCGGGCAAGGCGACGAACTTGCCGGAGTGGTGGGATCCGAGCCTTCCGTCGACGCCGTGATCGACACGCTTGGCGGCGACGGCTTGCCGCACCTTCTGGCGAGTGTTGTCCCCGGTGGCCGGGCTGCCCTGATCGGATATACCTTGGGTAAGAGCCTCACCCTGGACTTGCCGAACTGGTTGCTCAGCGATGTCCGGATCCTGCCCGTCAACATGATTCGCAAGACTGCCCGGCAAGCCGAACTGGCACCTGAAATGATCCGGCTGCTCATCGAAGGCAAGATTTCCGTTGCAGTGCAGGAGTTTCCGCTGGATGACATCGCAACGGCACTGCAGTTGATGGGTGAGGGCAAGGTTGCCGGCCGGGCCGTCGTCGTACCCTGAGGGATACAATTACCCATGCCCCACGACGCACATGCCATTCCGCGCTCGCTTCCGGATTTGATCCGGAGGCGAGCTTTGGAGCGTCCGGAGCACCCGGCGCTCGTCGTCGACGGGATCACGGTCACCTACCGCGAATTGCGGGATCGTGCAGCGTCGATGGGGGCGGATCTCCGTAATCACGGTGTCGGCCGTGGGGAGCGCGTGGCGGCACTGTCCGGCAACAGGATCGAACTGGCAGACCTTGTTCTCGGATGCGCGTGGATCGGTGCGGTTGTCGTCCCACTCAATACGGCCCTCCGAGCCGACAGTGTTGCCGGCGCACTCGAACAGGCTGGTGTACAACGGATCCTGGTTTCACCCGAATACTCAGGCGCTGTAGCCGGATTCGACGGCACCGTGTGGGTCATGGGTGAACAGTGCGTCCCCACTGCCGGTTCGCATCCGGGCTGTGAGCCCGAGACCCTCGATCCGCTCGACCTGGCCGCGATACTCTTCACCTCCGGCACCACCGGTCTGCCCCGAGGCGTCCGATGCCCGCACGCGCAGTTCCTGCAGTGGGGCAAAGGCGTCGGCGCCTCACTCGGGCTCACCGGGGACGATGTGCTGTACAACTGCCTGCCGCTGTTTCACACCAATGCTCTCAATGCCTTTGTTCAGTCCCTTTGGGCCGGGTCTACTTTTTTCCTGGGACAACGCTTTTCGGTCCGCAATCATTGGCGCGAAGTTCGCGAGATCGGCGCAACTGTCGACTACCTGCTGGGTGCGATGGTGGCCATGTTGATGAACGCGGACCCATCGCCGCAAGACCGACAGCACAGCGTCCACGTGGCACTTGCCCCCGCAACGCCGGCTCATCTGATCGAACCGTTTGCCCAGAGATTCGGTGTAGAACTCGTGGACGGATTCGGAAGTACCGAAACCAATCTCGTGATCGGCACACTTCCGGGAGATCGGCGGGCCGGGTACATGGGGCGGGTGATGAGTGGCTACGACGCCGCAGTCGTCAACGACGGTACTGCGGCCGCAGACGGGGAGCCCGGCGAACTGGTGGTCCGCAGCACGATCCCCGGCGCCTGTTCACTGGGCTATCTGGGCGAGGAGATTCCGGCGACGGAGAGTTGGATACAGACCGGTGACAGGGTGATTCGGGAAGCAGACGGCTGGTTCCGATTTGTCGATCGCATCAAAGACGTGATTCGGCGCCGCGGTGAAAATATTTCCGGGGCCGAAGTGGAAACCGTTCTGGCGTTGCATCCGTCGGTCGGTCAGGTTGCCGGCTTCCCGGTACCGTCGGATCTGGCCGAGGACGACGTCATGGCAACTGTAATACTGCGCCCCGGAGTATCTTTCGACCCCATTTCGATTCTGGAGTTCTCCCAGCAACAGCTGCCGTACTTTGCACTTCCCCGGTACATCGACGTCGTGGACACGTTGCCACTCACCGAAACCGGCAAGGTACAGAAAGCAGTGCTACGTGAGAGGGGCGTCGGCCCACACACCTGGGACTGCGAGAAGAGCGTGTTCCGCGCCCGGCGATAGACCGCGCCTCGCTACTTGCCGCAACCGTTGAACGAACACATCACCGGACTGCAGATCGTGCGCAGAGCCAGCGGGTCGCTCGGCGAATGTGTGCACTTCATGGCATGAAGTTTTCGGGTGATTCCGGCGCCGGCAGTGCGCAGGGCCCCGGTGATGCGGCTGACGTTGAGGCGAGCCGTCGGCGCTGTCACAGACAACGCGCCGGCCAGAGTGCGCGGGCCGCTGAACACCGGCACTGCGACGCTCATGTACCCGAGCCGTGTCTCCTCGACCTCCACCGCGAGTTGTTCCTTACGCATCCGCTCGGTTTGCTGGCGCAGCACGCTGACGGACATCGTCGTTCGACTGGTCAAGGCGGTGAAACCCTGCTCGACTACCTCGTCGAAGACCGATTGCGGGGAGAAGGCAAGGATGATCTTGCCGGTGGCGGTGCAGTACAGCGGGAGCCGACCGGCCACCCGCGACTGCTGATTGAGCCCGCGGTGTCCGATGATCTTCTCGATGTAGAGGACGTCGATGCCGTCACGAACCGCAAAGTGAACCGTCTCCTGCGTCGCCAGTAGTAGGTCCTCCATGTACGGCAGCGCCGCGTCGCGCAGAATCCGCTGACGCGGCACCAATTGGCCCAGCTCGAACAATCGCAGGCCGAGCCGGTACTTGGTACCCGCGCGCTCGAGCAATCCCCACTCGACCAGCTCGCCGGCCAACCGGTGAACCGTCGCTTTCGCGACCCCACTGCGCCGGGTGAGCTCCGTCAGAGACAGGTCACTGTGGTCGGTGTCGAAAGCGTCCAAGATCATTCGAGCCTTGCCCAGGACCGAGGACAGTTCACCTGCAGGCTGCGATGCAGCGGTCGTTTCCGACGCGATGGGTAGTACGGATCCGAACCCGACGGATTGTTGTGGAGCGGCCATGAGTGTCCTCCTGAACGATCTGTGACAGCCTGCCGAGACCGAGTGCCACAACGACCGAGATCGGTCGGGGTCCTCGTTAGGTGCAGGTGCTTCGAGACTGACACTATGGTGACGACACGATGAGACGCACGCCACACGGTCCGCTCAGTGAACCCGTCCCGCAGAGTTTACACGGGGCGCCTACCTGCGTAATTCTCCAGAAACATGCGGACGACGGATGCAATCTGCGGAGCGTGCTCCTCGACGAGTGCGACGGTCCCCGATTCGACGATCTCCGTTTCCACCACTGCCGCACCCGTCAGGTGTGCACGCAACGGCGCAATGTTAGGCATCGAGAAGGGATCCTTCTGCGCGCAGATCAGCAAAACCGGCGCAGTCACCGAACCGACTCTCGCCTCCATGACGTAGCGGGCGCAGGCTTTGTGCCCCTCCGCCGGATCTACCCGGTAGGCAAGCGCGTCTCGGATGAACCTGTCGAGCAGTGCGGTGCCTGGTTCGGGGTAGTAGGGGCGACGCATCTCCCACAGCCTGGTGAGATGGCTACCGTCTGCGGCCCGGTCGACGCAGTCGATCCCACCGGGTCCCGAGTGCCCCTCGCGGTAGTTGCGGTCGGTCCACGGGCACGACGAGAGCACGGCAGCGTGCACCCTCTCGGGGCGTGATGCCGCCATCTCGAGCGCCACTGCCGCACCGGTGTGGTGACCGATGACCGTGACTCGATCGACGCCCAGGGTGTCGAGCAATTCCCACGCGCCTCGCGCATAGGTCTCGATGGTCTGCGGGCCGGGCACCGGAGCACTGTTGCCGTACCCCGGCATGTCCATCGCGACAACGCGGAAGTCATCGGCAAGGAGTGGAATGAACTCGCGGAACTCGTCCCACGACCGGGGCGCCTGATGAAGCAGGAGAATCGCCTCACCCGAACCTTGCTGCGCGTAATGCAATTGCCCGAAAGACGAATCAACGTATCCGAGTTGCAGGCCGCCAGCCATCAGAACGCCGCAACCATCGGGGTATCGACGCCGACGATGTCGATCTTTGCCGAACCACCCGGATTTCCGACGGGCTCGCTACGGGTAGGCAAGACCTCGAGGAAGAAGCGCTTGTTGTCTTCCTTGAAATCCGGGTCTGCTTTCCGGTCGACGGTGATCGCCTCCACCGGGCAGGCCAATTCGCAAGCGCCGCAATCGATGCATTCGTTCGGGTTGATGTAGAGCTTGCGATCACCCTCGTAGATGCAATCCACGGGGCATTCTTCCATGCACGATCGGTCCGTGTAGTCGATGCATGCTTCACCGATGACAAATGCCATTGCCTAGCTCTCCTGTTCGGTGGAGTGTCCAGGGAAGATTTCTGCTTCCGGATCCAGCACTGCCGCAGCGTTGTTCACCGCAGTCGCGGCCTCGCCGAAACCGACGGCGATCAAGCGGACCTTGCCGGGATAGTCCGTGATGTCCCCGGCGGCATACACACGCGGAACATTCGTCTCCATCCGTGTGTTCACCGCGATGTGGCGATTGTCGATCTCGATTCCCCACTCCATCATCGGACCGAGGTCGGCCGTGAATCCCAATGCAGCGATGACGGATTGAGCGGGCAGCGTGGACGTGCTCTTGTCTTGTTTGTGGGTGATGTCGACCTCGCCGATCCACCCGTTTCCACGTACCGCCGAGACATCGGCGTTGACGAGAACCTGGACACTGCTTTCCTGCACCTTGGCGACTGTGGATTTGTGCGCGCGGAAACGATCTCGCCGGTGAACCAGGGTGACGGACTTGGCAATCGGTTCCAGGTGAACGGCCCAGTCGAACGCGCTGTCGCCGCCACCGACGATGACAACGTCTTTCCCGGTGTGCGCCGACAAATCCGGGACGAAGTAACTCAGCCCCCGATCCATGAACTCCGAACCCTTCGCCAACGGACGCGGGGTGAAGGTTCCGATGCCGCCGGTGATGACAACCGCGCCGGCCACCACGACCTGGCCCGTGCTGGTGGTGATCCGCACCCGGCCGTCGTCGTCATGCGACAGCTCACGAGCCTGCATGCCCAGAAGGTACACCGGATCGAACGGGGCAGCCTGCGCCATCAAACCCTCGATGAGGTTGCGTCCCTTGACCGAAGGGAATCCCGCGATGTCGAGGATCGCCTTCTCCGGGTACATCGCACTGACCTGTCCCCCCGGTTCCGCAAGGGCATCGATCACGGCAACCGAGAGGCCGCGGAAGCCTGCGTAGTACGCGCCGTACAGCCCGGCGGGGCCGGCACCAATGATCAGAATATCGACGCCGATCTCGTTGTCGGTCGCCGTGGAAGACGTTTTGTTCACACTCGATACGGTATTGCGCCGACGGACTCACGCAAATGAAACCGGTCCGCTCAACAGACCTCGGTAACAGTTGCGGGACAACACGAAAAGGGCCCGCCGACCTCTCGGTCGACGGGCCCAATGCTCGCAGGAATTCAGTGCGCGAAGAATTCAGTGCGCGAATACCTCGGGTTCGTCTGCTGCGATCTTCTGGATGATGGTCGAGTACGCAAACCACCCCACCTTCTCGGTGCCGACTGCTTCGTAGGTCTGCGCCGCGATCTTCTCGTGCAGGACAACCGGATCACCGGCGGCTCGCGCCGTCAACTCCGCCTGCATCGACCGCTCCATCGACACATACCACCACACTGCGCTCTCCACGGAAGTTCCGACGGTCAGATGACCGTGGTTGGTGAGGATCACGGCCTTGTTCGATCCGAGGGCATCCGCGATGCGAATCCCCTCCTCTTCGTCCAGCGCCACCCCGTGATACTCCTCGTAGATCGAGTGATCCTCGTGAAAGGCGCACGCGTCCTGAGTGATCGGCGTGAGGCGGGTGTGCAGCGAGGAGAACGCCTTACCGTTCAACCCGTGAGCGTGAACAGCTCCGATGACGTCGGGACGAGCCTCGTGAACCTTGCTGTGGATGACAAACGCTGCTCGGTTGAGCGGTCCGTCTCCGGAAATGACCGCGCCGTCCGACGCCACATGCAGCAATTCCTCCGGCTGAACCTGGGAGAAGTGCCGCCCGAACGGCGCAGTCCAGAAAGTCTCCGGATCTTCTGGGTCTCGGGCGGTGATATGTCCCGAGATTCCCTCGTCCAAACCGAATTTCGACAAAATCCGATACCCGCCGATGACAGCGGTCTTGCGACGACGCCGCTCACTCTCGATATCGGTGAACTCGGGCGGTCCCGGAATTCCGGCCTGCTCGGCAATGCTCAGCGGGTGATTCATGCTGCGCTCCTGACTATTTGACGCCGTAACGGGCGAGGTACCGCGAGGACAGAATGCGGAGAATCCGGTCGAAGATGAAGCCCATGATGCCCAGGACGATGATGCCGACGAACGTCCAGTCGATCCGGCCGTAGTTTCGAGCCTGCCAGATCATCGAACCGATACCCTGGTCGGCGGCGACGATCTCCGCCGACACGATGGTGAGGAAGCTGTTGCCCATCGCCAGGCGAGCGCCCGTGACGATGCCGGGGATCGACGACGGCAAGACCACCGTCTTCATGATCTGAAGTTTGTTGGCACCAAGATTTGCCGCTGCCTGCAGTTTGTTCTCGCTGATCGCTACAGTCGCGGCAATCGTGCTGACCGTGACGATGAATACCGAGGTGTAGAAGATCAGAACAACCTTCGACGTCTCACCGATGCCGAACCAGACGACGGCGAGAGTGACAAACGCAATAGGCGGAATGAACCGGAAGAACTCGATGTACGGATCGAGGAGCTGTCGCACGATGGAAATGCGGCCCATCAGAATTCCGACGGGAGCACCGATCACGACACCCAGGAACCAGCCGATGAGAATTCGCTGACCCGATGCGGTGATCGACGACCACAGAACGCCGCTCTCCCACAGTTCCTGTGCCGCCGACCATACTTCGGCCGGTGATGCAATGGTGGTCGGCCCGTACCACCACGCCAGGAACGACCAGATGCCCAAACCGATTGCCGCTGAGGCTGCATACATCAGCGTCGCTTTGACAATCTTGGATCGCCGCGCCGACGAACGCTTTTTTGTCTCCGCCACCTTCGCTGTTCTCACACCGGCTGAACCACCGGTCACTACAGCCGTCACAGCTCGTCCTCCTCAATGCCTTGGTTCCGCAGCGACGCAACCACTTCTGCCCGAATGTCGTCCCGCAGCTTCTCGTAGAGCTCGATCACCTCGGGATCGTTGCGGTCTCGCGGACGAGCCGCATTGACCTCGTAGACGCTCTTGATCCGGGCCCGCGGGCCGGCCGACATCACGATCACACGGTCAGCCAACGTCAGTGCCTCGTCGATATCGTGAGTCACGAATACCACGGTGCAGCGGGTGTGCCGCCAGATACGGTCGAGTTCGGTCTGCAGAACCTGACGAGTCTGAGCGTCCAACGCACCGAACGGCTCGTCCATGAGAACCAACGACGGCTGGTTGGCAAGAACTCGTGCGATCTGAACACGTTGCCGCATACCGCCGGACAGCTGCGAGGGGAACTTCGCACCCGCGTGGGGCAAGCCGACCATCGCGAGGTACTCGGCCGCGATACTCGCTTGCTCGCTGCGGTTCGCTCCACGCATCCTGGGGCCGTAGGCCACGTTCTGGCTCACGGTCATCCATTCGAACAACGCTTCGGAGCTCTGAAACACCATGCCGGCGTGGCGGTTACTGCCGGCGACGACATCTCCGTCGCACACGATCTCGCCGGCGCTGGGTTCCACGAAGCCGGCCATGGACGACAGCAGCGTCGACTTGCCGCAGCCACTCGGACCGAGCAGACAGACGAATTCACCTGGCTGCACGTGCATGTCGATTCCGGCGACGATCTCCGCCGCGCCGAAGCTGATTCCGAGGTCGACCACGTCGATGGCAACACCGGTGTTCTTCTTGCCGGGGCCGGCTGTCCCCGCGCTATTCGTCGAGCTGGTCGTTGAACCACTTGTTGCGATACTCACTGTGCACCATCCTTGTACCAATCCAGAAGCATTGCCGATTCGAGATCCGGCTGGTCGCTGAGAACACCGATCGACTTGTAGAAATCTACGATCGACTGAGCCGACTCGACATCCGCAGCTTCGAGATTCACCACGGCGAAGTCGATCTCGTCCACCGCGGCAATAGTCTGATCCTCGCTGACGTTCACAGCCGCCTTGGTCGCGGACGCTGCCACGCCCGGATCCGACTCGACCTTGCGCGTTGCCTCGTCGAGCACCTTCGCGACGGTTCGCGCTGTCTCTTCGTTGGCCGACAACCACGGAGCCGTCGTGATCGCCCAATGATGATAGAACCAGCCGTAGTCTCCGGTTACTGCCACCACGTGGCCGGTTCCCTGATCCAGGGCGGTGGCCGGCCACGGCTCCCACAGGACAAACCCGTCGATGTCGCCGCGACTGAGCAGTGCGGGCATGTCCGTCGGGGTCGCCGAGATCATCTCGACCGAACCGGGGGCAATGGAATTGGCAGCGAGGTACTTGTCCGTCGAAATCTGGCTGAGACCCGGGACGATGCCCATCTTCTTGATCGCAGCCGGTGAGTCGACACCGTTACGCAGCACGACCTTGATGTAGTCACCCGACGCCTCGTACGAGTACATCGCGCGCAACGACGGATTCTGACGCAACTGGGCGATCGTTGTCGTATCGGAGCTACCGGCGATCTGGACCTGCCCGGTCGAGAGTGCGTCGACGGCCTCGCCACCACGACCGAACTGGACGAGTTCGACGTCCAAACCGGCAGCGTCGAACATGCCTTCCTGATCCGCTACGAAGAACGGAGCGTAGGAAGCATCGATTCCGACTGCGATACGCAGTGGTCCACTTCCGGCAGAATCAGCTGTGCTTTGCGTCGCCGGGCGGCTGCATGCGCCGGTTGCAACGGTCAGCAGCAGCGCAGCCGAAACAAGAGCAGTCCTTCCAAACTTTGACAGCGAGGCCATCTACTCACACCTTTGTTTGTGATCTGTGCCGCAGTTGCGGGTCGTGGAGAGCAAACCTAGCTGTGTGTACCTACACCCGAGAACCAACCGGGTCCACCGTGCGGACCGGGGACAGGAACTTACCTCGGCGAAACACTGCACCTGGAGGAACGTGCGGACCGAAATACTTCGGTAACACGGCCCTCGATCACAATGTCCACCGAATCACAATGTCCACCGAATTGTCTGCGAGCGCAGCGCACTGGCGACATTCTGCGCCGTCATCGAATAGATCGACGCACGCGCTCCGGCGCTGCCGCCGGCGACGTGCGGGCTCAGGAGGGTCGAATCGAATCCACGGAGCGGGCTCGAAATCGGTAGTGGTTCAACGTCGAACACATCGAGGGCAGCGCCGCCGACATGCCTGGAACGCAAGGCACGCGCCAATGCCGCGTCGTCGACGACAGCGCCGCGCGCCACATTGACCACGATCGCTCCGGTGGGCAACTGCGCAACTCGATGGGAATTGATCAGTCCCCGAGTTGATTCCGTAAGCGGGACGGCCAGCACCAGGACATCCGCGAGAGACAGTAACTCGTCGAGTGACACAAACGTCGCAGCCACAGTGTCACGCGGTCTCGAACGCGCGGTGACGTAGACGTCGCAACCGAAGGCGGCAAACAATTCTGCACACCGGCGGCCGATCGAACCAACACCTACGACGCCGACCCGGCGCTGCGCCAGATCGCGGCAATCGCGCGTCAGGATGGATTCCTGTGGCCATCGACCATCGGTAACCTCGTTGTGCGCCCAGAACATGGAGCGGCACAACACACCTGCCGCGAGTACTGCCCACTCCGCAACCGAGTTCGCGTTTGCACCGGGAGTATTCGCCACCGGAACTCCGGCGGCGCGCCAGGCTTCGGCATCGATGAAATTGGTTCCGGCACCAGGCTGTTGGACGAGGAGCACATTCCGGCCGAGCTCTGCTTCCTCCTTGCCCAGTGGCAGATCACCACTCCAGTCCCCCACCACGACGTCGCATGTCGGCAACTCCGCACGGAGCGCCCCCGTGGTGCGCTCAGGTAATCGAACTACCTCCGCCTCACCCCTGACGGCGTCACGGATTGCGGTACCGAGTCCGTTGTCGGCGTCGGCCGTCAGCAGAAGTACTTTCTTCACGAGAACTCCTTCGCTGTAAGACGATGACTGTACCTTCGAAAACGCGGAAGCCGGCCTCCCAATCGAGAGACCGGCTCCATTACGCAGCAGCATATTTGGCAGGTACTTCTCAGATAGCTGCCTTCGCGCTGGCTGATGCCTTTGCCAAGAACTCGAGGCTCAGCGGGTTGTACTTCGCTGCCTGCTCGTGCTGCGGCCAGTGACCGCACTCCGAGTAGAGTTCGAGCTGAGCGCCCGGAATATCCTCGGCCATCTTCTTCGCTTCCGGAACATCACCGAACGGATTTTCCTGACCCCAGACCACAAGAGTCGGCGCCTTGATGAGTGCCATTCGATCCGGGCGCAGCAGGTTCCGCTGGCGAACCTCCATCTCCTGCAAGGAAAGGAGGTTGTGGATGTTGGCGACAAAGTCAGGCTGATGGTAGATCCGGTGACGAGCCTGAACCAATTCCTCGGTTGCATCGGCGGGATCATGCATGAGCAACTGCATACGTGCGCGGGTCAATTCGATGTCGTCACTCTGGACGGCCTTCGCGGTCGACGTCTTGATGCGCTCCATGACTATCGGGTTCGCGACTGTTCCGCCTGCTGCCAGCAACTGCAGCGACAGAACACGTTCGGGCTGCTCGCTGGCCAGGTAGGCAGCGACCCAACCACCGAGGCTTTCACCCACCAAGTGCACACGGTCCAGTCCGACCGCGTCGAGGTAGTTCACCAAATGCTCGACGTAGCGCGGAATCTCGTACGGGTAGTCAGGCTTGCCGGTGTAACCATGGCCGAGCATGTCGATCGCGTGAACCCGGTAAGACTCGGCGTGCGGTGCAATATTGCGTGCAAATGCCTCGAGGTGTCCGCTGGTGCCGTGCAGGAAGATCACGGCCTCGTCACCGGATCCTGCCTGCAGAGAGCGCGTGGGCACACCGCCGGCGTCGACGGTCGTCAACTCGAAATCGAGCCCGGCAAGTTCGTTCCAGATTGTCATCAGAGAAACTTCCTTTACTGAAGGTGCAGATTATGTTGTTGCGCTGTCTGTTCCAGCTGGATCGAGAATCGTGACACCCATACCGGTGAGCCACTCGGGAATCGCTTCGTAGGCAAGGCGTTCACCCGGAACGTAGTCGAGCATCGCGGCCATCATGAGCCAGGTCCGCAACTCCTGCGCACCGTTGCCCGCCTCGTCTTCGATCTGCTGCGTCGTGAACTCGGCAAGCTCACTTGCCTTGCCGCTGGCAAACAGATCAAGAATTCGGTCATCGAACTCCGGAGTGATCGCGGCATCGGCTGCGCGGATGATCTGGCGTCGCCGGACGTCGTAGTCGGACCAGTTCTCCCGGCCGTCCAGCCAGGCTTGAACCATGAAATCCTCGTCCTCACCGTGCGGATCCCGCCAGTCCGGCCAGGGCAGACGATGAGACAATCCACCGGACGCGATCACCACGACCCGGGTATCCGCCGGATACGACGCAACGGCATCCCGCAGGGCCTTCGCCACTTCCTCACATCGCTTGAGCGTCGGGAGGGGCGGCGCGAATACGTTGACCACCAACGGAACTATCGGAACATCGATTCCGTCGAGAAGGTACTGAATCGCGTGAGACTGACCATGATCGATCTGCAATCGCGCCGAGTAGGCAAGATCGAACCGGCCACCTTCGATCAGCTCGTTTGCAAGGTGCCTGGCGAACTCCACGTCGACCCGTTGCGGCCCCTTGGGTGTTCCTGACTCGCCACTGGAAATGCACTCTCCGACGCCGAGAGTGAACGCCGGAATCAGATCCAGCCAGAAACCGCGAAAGTGGTTGGAGCCGAGAATCAAGACAACATCGGGTTTCGACGCCGCGATCTTCTCCCGGCTCAGATACAGCGCGTCCCGGAAGCGTTCGGCCTCCGCCTTGTGCGTCGTCTCTTCCCAATGGGTGTTCATCAAGGTGCTGTGGGAGGCACCGATACCCAGAACTATCTTCGCCATCAGTCGATTCCTACTTCCTCGAGCGAGCGGGTGACGGTGTCGAGGGCCACTCGGATCAGATACTTCGTAAATCTCTCCGCCGCAGCCAGGTCCACAGTGTTCATCCCCATCGCGAAGTCCACCTCGAACGGTGCGTCGACCACCTTGGGCATACCCACCCGAATCGTCGGGATGCCGCGGCTGCGCAGGATGTTTGCGTCGGTGGCTCCACTCGCGTCGAAGAAGTCCTGATGCGGCTCTCCTTCGGCAGCTTCCCACGCGTGGACTGCGGCGCGGCGCAACCACATTCGAGGGTCGGAACCCTCACCGGGGATGGCAAGAACCTGTTCGACGTCGATCTGCAGATCCAGCGATTGTGCGATCTCCGCAACCACGGCTTTGAGTTCGCGCTTGGCCGCGGTGGGCGTCGTCCGCGGGCTGAGCCGTAGATCAACGGTAAGGCGCACCTGCTCGGGGGTGAACGACGCTGTTCGCTCCCACCCGCCGCGGATGTTGGCAACGATCCCCTGAGGCGCAACCAAACCGTCCTGATGCGCCGCCGAGTACTTCGGGAACCATTCCTCCAACTTGGCTACCACCTCGCCGGCTGCGGTAATCGCGTTGCGGTACGGCAACCGGTGGCGCGAGCCGACGTAGGTGTGCAGACCGTGCACCGTGATCTCGAACCAGGCCAGTCCCACTTCTTCCCAGGAAACCGTCCAGCCGGGCTTGGCGATCAACGCGCAGTCCGCCCACACTCCCTGTTCCAGGAGGAACGAGCAGCCGACGCCCTGGCCGGTGTTGCGTCGGGGGTTTCCGACACCGGGGCGGGCATTGGTCGGCATACCACCGGCGCCGAATCCGAGCACCAGGTCACCGCGGAGTGGAATACCGGCTGCGGCAATTGCTTCGGCCGCCGCGACAATGCAGACGGCGTGGCCTTTGGGGTTCGACGCACCCAATCCGATCACGTAGTTCTCGTCGAACTGGGCGTGCGGCGTCAGATCCGCTCGCAGCTCATTTCCCACCCACGGCAGGTCTTCCGCCGGATCGCCGGTCGTGACGGTGTCGATCGGCGCATACAGCAACAGGTCCGGTCCGGACCCGTCACCGCGGAGCCTTCCCCACGAGTTCGCTTGCCGATCATCGAGATCCATTGTGTGGGCCTCGATGCCCGACGCTGCCAGGACCGTCGTGATGTGGCGGGCCAGCGGTGCTTCGTCACCCGTCGGACTGGGAATGTTGACCACCGAAGTGGCGAGATCCCGCAATCGCGCACGATCGACATGGGCGTAGGCTCGCTCGACCCATTCCCGGCGCTCGTCGCCTAGGCCTGCGAGAGCATCGGCCCTCGCAGTGGTCATGGATTGACCTGATGTACCTGAGTATTGCTGCGCTCGCCGGCCAGCTGCCACAGCTTGGGAACTGCCACTGCAACAGCGGCACCGATAGCGACAGCCGTCAGAATCTTGAACATGTATCTCTCCTATTCGCTGGTGCCGGTGGGAATCTGAGCGTCGGCGACAGGGGCCGAGCGGGGCGTTGGCGTCCGGCGCTCTCGGGTGGGCCTGACCGGCGCCTTCGGGGTGTGCTTGGCCGCGTCGGCGATCTTCTCGGCGTACTCTTCCTCTGCCAGATTTCGCCACGTCGTCAGCGACACGTCCGGTCGGTACAGCTTCTCCGGCGGTGCGTCGGTGACCTCGACCATCCACGCATCCTGACCCGAGAACTGACCGTGGAACAGCCAGCGGATCGCGCCGAGGTACTTGGCGTAGAAGCCCAATTTTGCTGCGCCGGAGACGAAGTTGACCATGAGGCCGACGTACTTGTGGTTGTCTTCGTCCACCGGGACGTAGAACTCGTAGTGAATGAACTTGGGGTACGCGATGCGCAGGACACCCGGCATGGACAGTGAAGCAAAACCGGGGAAGTTCTGAGCTGCGATCACAGGATTGACGTCCAGACCGGCGCCGACGTTTCCGATCTGCGAAATCTGGGTCTCGTCCGGCTTCTTCTTCCACCACCGCTTGTTCGTCCAGGTTCCCACGCCCGGGAATTCCGCCTCCCAGTACACCTCTTCCTGCACGCGGTAGATCCAGCGTCCCTCCGGAACGATGCTCGTGATGTTCCACGTCGGCATCGGCTTGAACAGACGCCACAATGCGGTGCGGTGCAGGTACTTCGCATGTCCCTCGTCGAAACCGTTCTCACATGCGAAGCGCCAGTTGCCTTCTCGGGGCTGAATCCGACCACCTACGATACCCTTGTTCTCCACCAGCTCAAGCGGCAACTGGTCGTCGATGGACGGCGCCGGCTCGTTGGCGATCGGGATGTACACCCACACCAGACCGAGTCGCTCCTCGATCGCATAGGTCTGGACGTTCAGCTTGCCGCAGATCTTGGAATCCGGACCGTCGGTGATGACCGCGGCCAGCTTGCCGTCAGTGAGCCGGTACGTCCAGCCGTGGTACGGGCAGCTGACAGTTCCCGGGAACTGCTGATCGCCCTCGGACAACGGAACGCCGCGGTGCGGGCACCGATCGTGCAGGGCATATGCCTTGCCTGCGTCGCGGATGATCGCCAGCTTTTCACCACAGATGGTGAAGCTCTTGGGGTCTTTGGTGATGTGGTTCGACCACGTGACCGGGTACCAGTAACCGCGGTATCCGCTGCCGGCTGCGTTGTAACCCGGCCATGCCGTCCAATCCTGCCGACCGGCCGCTCGTGGCCGCTCGGGCAGCGCGAACGTGGCTTCCGACGCCTCGACACCAGTCATGTGAAGTCCTCTCGACACTGAACGTTTGAATGAAACAGATCTTGGGTGAGATTGCGGTCTACGGCAATGGATTCGGTTCGCTCAGCAGACCCGGACCACCACAGCGGTTCCGACGGCACACAGCACGCCATTGTCCGAATGCTCCCGCAATGCCAAAGTTAGTTGGTCACTGTCGATTTGGGACACTTCACCCGACACCTCGAGTGTGGTTCCGACGGGCGCGGGCGCACGATTCTGCCAGGAGACGGACACAACTCCTTCGTATCCACCTGCAAAGTGTGACGCGGCACGAAAGAACAGCGTGCCCTGCAACTGGGCCATGACCACCGGTGCGGACAACCCCTCCGTCTGCGCATAGGAGGCGTCGTAGTGAATACGGTGCGAATTGTGCGTCGACGCCCCGAATCGAAGGATCCGAACCGGATCGCAGACCAAGGTCACCGATTCGATCGGCGTGCCCACGACTACTGTTTCGGTCATCGGACGATGAACTTCTCGACGACCTCGGCAAATGCGCCGGACTGCGCACCCCGGTAAGTCTTGGTGACCGAGAGCAGCAGAAACTCGTCCGGAGCCCGGCCCTTGGTCGTCACGGTATCGAGTACTCGCCCTACGACGACAGACTCACCCAGCGGGGCCGGTCGCAAGAAAGTCACACTCTGCCCGCCGGCCATCAAGCGCACGTCGATACCGTCTGTGCCCGGCACTTCGTCACGGAACATGCCGTCTGCTCGGTACTCTCGATCGGAGCCACCTTGCGGTCCTCGCAAAAGCGAAGGCAGATACATCGGATGGACGGCAAATGCCGGGTGCTCCGGGTCGAGAAACCGGGGGTCCGTCTCGGCGGTGGCAACCGCAAACGCAACCGACTCCGCCGGACGCACCGTTCCCAACTCTCGCGTTTCCCGCGTACCGATCATCGCCTCCGCGCGATCACGCGCGTGCTCGAGTTCTGTTCTCATGCCAGCACGCTAGGCATTCGGAAGTCTCACAGCCACGAACCGGGTTCGCCTGCCGGACCGCGATACTTCCCATACCGCTCACCTCGAGGTCAGGTATAGCCATGGCTGATCAACCGAAGAGCTTGTACGCCAAAGCAGATGGCGTCACATTCCATTACTACGACCTCGGCGAGGGCGACCCCACGATTTTCCTGCACGGAGGCGGCCCCGGCTGCACTGCGTGGTCCGACTTCGGGCCGGTGGCACCGCTCTTCGCCTCGGATCGACGAGCGATTCTCGTTGATCTGCTGCAATACGGTCGGTCCGACAAGTGCACCATCGCCGGCCCAATGTGGGACTTCCACGCCGCCAAGGTGGTTGCCCTGCTCGACGAACTCGGAATCGAACGCGCAGACTTCGTCTGCAACTCGTGGGGCGGCACCATAGCGCTCAATCTTGCGGCAAAGTACCCGGAACGCGTTCGCTCCCTGGTGATCACGGGCAGCATGCCCGTCTTCTACGGTCCACTCGCGCCGCTCCCCGAGGATGGCCGTCGTGGCCGCAACGCCCGCGACGTCTACTACGGCGGCACCGGCCCCACCCTCGAAAAACTCCGCACCTTGATCACCAGTCTCGAATGGTTCGACGGATCGAAGTTGCCCGCCGAAACCCTCCAGATGCGATACGAGCAAAGTCTCGACCCCGAAGAAATGGCCCTGGCTGCCTCGGCGGACTCACCTCGTGGCGATTGGCAGGATCTCACAGCTGAACTCGGCCAGATCCAGGCGCCGACGCTATTCGCCTGGGGCATGCACGACGCATTCCTCACCCCGGACTACCCGCTCATGCTTGCGCGGATGATTCCCCATGGCCATCTCTACATCATGGACAAGGCGTCGCATCATCTTCAGGAAGAACGACCATACGACTACTACAGTGTAGTTTCGGGTTTCCTTGACCAACAGCACAACTGAACGAACGGTGATCGCCCCGACGGGCGGTGCACGGATCCGATTGGTACTGCTTCTCGGAATTCTCACCGCCCTCGGGCCGTTCACCGTCGACATGTATCTTCCTGCGCTGCCACAGATCACGCAGGAATTCGGCACGTCGGACACGATGGTTCAGCTGACCCTGACGGGCACACTGCTGGGTCTGGCTTTCGGCCAGTTGCTCATCGGCCCACTGTCCGACATCTACGGACGTCGACGTCCCCTGCTCGTGGGCACAGTAATTCACGTCGGCGCGTCGTTGGCCTGCTTCTTTGCTCCGTCCATCGAAGTCCTCACTGCGCTGCGAACCCTTCAAGGTTTCGGCGCCGCCGCGACAGGCGTGATCGCGATGGCAATCGTTCGTGATCTATTCACCGGACACGATGCGGCAGTTGTACTTTCGCGGCTGATGTTGGTCATGGGCGTAGCGCCCATCCTGGCCCCCTCCATCGGCGGGGCACTGATGTCCGTAACACAGTGGCGCGGAGTCTTTCTCACTCTCTTCATCCTGGGCATCGCGATGATCGCACTCGCGGCAGTATCGCTGCCGGAAACACTTCCACCCGAGAATCGGTCGGGCAAGGGCATCGGCGCCATCGCGCGAAACTACATTGCGCTCGGCAAGGATGCCCACTTCATGGTGTTGGTGCTCGTGTGCGGTCTCGGCCGCGGCGTTTTGTGGTCGTACATCGCCGCGTCGTCCTACGTGATGCAGGAACAGTT
>NZ_LVCT01000088.1:0-4502 GCF_001647205.1 Rhodococcus sp. EPR-134 | reverse complement strand
CGCCGAATTCCATCACGATCTGGGCAATGTGGGGCAGTAGTGCCGTCGGCGCTGCATTTGTTGTTGTTGCCGCCACCGACTCGTGGGGATTCGTCGGGTTTGCCGTCCCCATCCTGCTGATGCTCTGCGCAACGGGTTTTGTCATGCCCAACGCACCGGCGGTTGCACTGTCCCGTCACGGAGAAGCCGCAGGCTCAGCAGCCGCGCTGATCGGATTTGCGCAGTTCGGCGCTGCCGCTGTGGTTGCGCCCGTCGTCGGCCTTCTCGGCAACACCAGTCTTGCCGTGGCCATCTCCATGACCGGGGCTTCGGTTCTCGGCGTGATCGCGCTGCTCTGCGTGCGTCGATAAAACGGTTATGCCGAGCGTTCGAGAACCGATACCTTCCGGCTGATCCCTTCGGCCGCCGCGCGCAACGGTTCGGCAAAACGCTCGGTGTCCATTCGATACCGCGGACTCGACACACCGATCGCGGCAACTGCTTCACCAAGTCCACCGAAGATCGGGGCAGCGATACTCGATGTTCCCAGGCGAACCTCCTCGGTCTCGACCGCCAACTGCTGCGAACGAACAGCGTCGAGTTGCCTACGTAACCCGTCTTCCGAGTTCACCGTCCGATCGGTGAACTCGACAAATCCGTTGCCTGTTACCGCTCGAAAAACGGAATCCGGTGAGTACGCGAGTATCGCTTTGCCGGTTGCCGTGGCATACATCGGCAGCCGGCCAGCCACCCGCGACGGCAGGTCCACCCCGTGATGACCGGAGATCTTGTCGATGTACAGAACATCGAGGCCGTCGCGAATCGCGAGGTGAACCGTCTCCCGGGTCGCCGCGTGAAGATCCTGCACATACGTCAAGGACACCTCGCGCAGAATACGTTGACGAGGAACCAACTGCCCCAGTTCGAAGAGCCGTAACCCCAACCTGTACTTGGTTCCGACCCGTTCCAGTAGACCAAGAGACACCAGTTCACCGGCTATTCGATGCACCGTCGCCTTCGCAACACCACTCCGATTCGCAAGTTCGGTCAGCGACAGCGCACCCGAATCCGCATCGAAGGAATCGAGTATCAGGCGCGCTTTCCCCAGCAACGAATGCATCGCCGAGCGCCTCCAGTACACAGAATGTGGTCCACCCAGCGGACCAAGTCTGCTCCAGTCTACTGAGGCATCAGATCTCCGCGCCCACGAATTGGCTGTTGTACAGACGGAAGTACGCGCCGCGGGATTCGAGCAGAGCCTCATGGCTCCCCTGCTCCACGATCCGGCCTTCCTCCATCACCACGATCAGGTTCGCATCACGAATTGTCGAAAGACGGTGCGCGATGACAAAGCTGGTGCGGTCGTTGCGCAGAACCGCGGTGGCGCTCTGGACCAGCAGTTCGGTGCGCGTGTCCACCGAACTGGTCGCCTCGTCGAGGATCAGGATGGACGGCTGCGAGATGAAGGCGCGGGCGATAGTGATGAGCTGCTTCTCGCCCGCACTGACGTTGCTGCCTTCCTCGTCGATGACCGTGTCGTAACCCTCAGGCAGAGAGTGCACGAACTTGTCGACGTAGCTCATCTCGGCCGCACGACGAATCTCCTCGTCGGTGGCACCAGGCTTGCCGTAGGCGATGTTCTCGCGGATGGTTCCACCGAACAGCCATGCGTCCTGCAGAACCATGCCGATGCGCGAGCGCAGATCGTCTCGCGTCATGTCGGCGATGTCGATGCCGTCCAAAGTGATACGGCCCGAATTGAGTTCGTAGAACCGCAGGATGAGGTTGACCAGGGTGGTCTTGCCTGCGCCGGTGGGTCCGACGATCGCAACCATCTGGCCCGGCTCGGCAGTCAGGGACAGGTCCTCGATCAGCGGCTGTTCCGGCTTGTAACTGAAGGTGACGTTCTCGAACTTGACGCGACCCTTGTCGACCGTGGGCGACTTCGCGCTCTTCGGGTCCTCCGACTGCTCGTCTTGGTCGAGCAGCGCGAAGACCCGCTCGGCCGAAGCGACGCCGGACTGCAGCAGATTGGTCATCGACGCTATCTGCGTGAGCGGCTGGGTGAACTGCCGCGAGTACTGGATGAACGCTTGCACATCGCCGAGCGTCATCGTTCCGGATGCGACGCGCATGCCACCCACCACTGCGATGGCGACGTAGTTGAGGTTGCCCAGGAACATCACGGCCGGCATGACCAGACCGGAAATGAACTGCGCCTTGAAGCTGGACTCGTACAGATCCTCGTTCTGCTTGCGGAAGCGCTCCTCGACCTCCTGCTGGCGACCGAACACCTTGACCAACTCGTGGCCGCTGAATGCTTCCTCGACCTGCGCGTTGATTCCGCCGGGGCTCTTCCACTGCGCCACGAAGTGCTTCTGTGAACGCTTCGCGATAAACGCCGTCACCATGATCGACAGCGGAACAGTTGCCACCGCGATCAAGGCGAGCAGCGGTGAGATCCACAGCATCATCACCAGAATGCCCAGGACGGTCATCACCGACATGACCAACTGGCTGAGCGTCTGCTGCAAGCTCTGCGCGACGTTGTCGATATCATTGGTCACGCGTGAGAGAACATCACCGCGGGCATGGGTATCGAAGTACCGCAAGGGAAGTCGGTGAATCTTCTGCTCGACGTCCTCACGCAGACGACGAACGGTTCGCTGGACCACGATGTTGAGCAGATACGCCTGCAGCCAACTGAACAGCGACGCGCAGACGAACAGCAGCAGCACGATCATCAAGACCTTGCCGACTGCGTCGAAATCGATTCCGGTTCCAGGCACAACTGCCATGCCGGACACCATGTCGGCGAGCTGACCCTGCCCCGAAGCGCGCAATCCTTCGACAGCCTGTTCCTTTGTCGTCCCCGGCTGGAGTTGCTTGCTGACGATTCCGTCGAAGATCAGGTTGGTGGCGTTTCCCAGGATCTTCGGAGCGATCGAGGAAAGTACGACGCTTGCCGTCACCAAAGCGAAGATCAGGACGACGATCGGCTTGTCGGGGCTCAAGCGACCGAGGAGACGTTTGAGCGAAGGGCCGAAGTTCATGGCCTTCTTTGTGGGATCACCGCCGCCGGGCGGGCCGATGGGAGGCGAGGAAGTCGGTCGATTGCTCATGATGCGTCCTGTACGGCTAGCTGAGAGGCGACAATTTCGCCGTAGGTGGGACAACTGACCACGAGTTCGTCGTGCGTGCCGATCCCCACGATGGCGCCGTCGTCGAGCACGATGATCTGATCGGCTTCCACGATGGTGGAAATGCGCTGCGCGACAACGACGATGCAGGCGTCTTGCGTGACCGGCCGGAGCGCCGCACGCAGCCTCGCATCAGTAGTGAGGTCGAGTGCCGAGAAGGAATCGTCGAACAGATAGATCTGCGGCTTACGCACCAACGCTCTCGCGATGGCGAGTCGCTGACGCTGACCGCCCGATACCGTCGTACCGCCTTGTGCCACCGGTGTGTCCAGGCCTTCGGGCATGGCGCGGACGAAGTCGGCAGCTTGGGCGATCTCGAGGCACTCCCACAGCCATTCGTCGGTAGCTTCGGGGTTTCCGTAGCGGAGATTGGTGGCGACAGTGCCGGAGAACAGATACGGCTTCTGCGGGACCAGACCGATCACCGAACAGAGCAGCTCCGTGTCGATGTCGCGGACGTCGACGCCGCCCACCGATACCGATCCGGAGGTGGAGTCGATCAATCGTGGAATCAGGTTAAGCAGAGTGGTCTTTCCCGATCCGGTGCCGCCGATGATCGCCGTCGTCATGCCGGGTTCGGCACGGAACGTGATGTCGCGCAATACAGGTTCCTCGGCTCCGGGGAACTGGAACTGAGCGCCACGAAGTTCGACGACTCCCGGGTCCTTCAGTTCTCGGACCGGATTCTCGGGCGGAATCACCGACGAATCCGTGTCGAGCACCTCGGAGATACGTTCGGCGCACACCGACGCACGCGGCAGCATCACCGCCATGAAAGTGGCCATCATGACGGCCATCAGGATCTGCATGATGTAGCTGAGCATCGCGGTGAGCGAGCCGATCTGCATCGAGCCCTCGTTGATCTGATGGCCACCAAACCAGATGACCGCGACGCTGGTGACATTGCTGATCAGCATCACGAGCGGGAACATCAGTGCCATGAGGCGTCCGACGCCGAGTGCAGTCTCCGTCAGTTCGCGGTTGGCGTCGCCGAAACGCTCTACCTCGTACGGTTCCCGTACAAACGCTCGGACGACACGGATGCCCGTGATCTGTTCGCGAAGAACACGGTTGACGGCGTCGAGGCGGCCCTGCATGACCCTGAATCCGGGGACCATCCGGGCAATCAGGAAACCCATCGAGACTACGAGAAGCGGGACGCTGATCCCCAGGATCCAGGACAGATTCAGGTCCTGACGCAGAGCCATGATGATGCCGCCGACGCACATGATCGGCGCCATGACGAGGATGGTGCAACTCATCACGACCATCATCTGCACTTGCTGGACGTCGTTGGTGTTGCGGGTGATCAGCGAAGGCGCA